>NZ_PIQS01000004.1 GCF_003048405.1 Campylobacter concisus
GAACAACGATAAAAAGAAAAGGCTTTATTAACCAATGAAGTTAAAGGTGGTTTCTCGTTTCGTGAGCTGGAATTATATACGAGCAATACTTAAAGATAGTTGAAATATTTAGGGAATTTTAGAAAAATTTGTTTGTCACTTTAAAATTTTAAAGTATGTATTTTTATTATAGGTTTAAGGGTTTAGTTTATATATGCGTATCCACTTCTTTTTTCTATATTTATAGAGGCTACATTGTTATTTTTATCTGTTAAAACTATCTTGCAATTGCCTTTCAATAGTCTTGAATAAGGCCTTTTTGCTCCTTTATTGTTAGTAACACTTACCACTCTCATAGGCCTACCTAATTCGTCAAAATCAATGGTTTGCATTTTGCCTTTTCCGCAACTACCGACAAATTTAACTGATTTTATGCCATATTTTTTCTCGATATTTAAATCTGTATTAATTTTATTGCAATAGGACTGAGGAATGCCTCTCCAGCCCGCACTTAAGAATTTGTTTGATTTTTGTGTATCGATGGCAACCTCTTCTTTGGAATTTAAGTTACCACTAAATTTATTACCACTACCTCTTTTATCATAGAAAATACTATACTTCCAAGATTTAACCCCAGGCTCATCTACAGAGCACTCTTGCAAACTAGTGTCATTAATAGCTATCCCCCATCTCATTTTAAACCAAAATTTTTCATTTTCTGAATGTACAAATTTATCATCTTGCATGGCAAGGTGCTGGGCGTACCTTATATGCGTTAGCATCTGTGTAGCTGCCTCTCTAGCTCCATTTATTTCTAGCCTTGGTATGATCATTGCTGCAAGTATGCCAACGGCAATGATTACAAATATAAGCTCTATTACAGTAAAACCCTTATTTTTATGCATCTACCTGCCTCTTACGTCAAAATTTGCAATTACTTTTCCCATTTTTTCTATGCAAAATTTTGATTTTCCATCTAGATCGGCGCTTACTAATAAATTTTTAGACTCATCTCTTACATCTATACCATAAAATTTAAGTCTTAATGCAAGCTTTTTATTATCAGTGCATAAATCCTTAATTTTCGCTTCTTTTAATTTAGCAGCAAGCTCTTTTACAACATCAAATTTATAGACAAAATGCTTTGTTGGGTTATCTAAAAATAGGTAAAAAATTTGATTAAATACGATCATCGACCAGTTTAAGGCTAAAAAAAGCATCACTAAGGTCGTGCAAATTTTATAGCCTTTTCTAAATTTTGGCAATCTTACACGATACGAATTAAAAAATACTCTTACCATAAGTGGCGTTGCGATCACGCAAAATGGTAAGAACTGCTCAAGCTCCAGCCTTTGGCGCACTGAGACTATCATACAAAAGCAAAATGAGCAAATCGCAATAAACCATAAAAGATCTTTTTTCTCTTTTACCCAAATTCTATAAATCGTATAGACAAAAAAGATAAAAATAAACGGCGAAAAAACAGCGGCAAAGATACCAAAAGTATCGATAAAGTGCCCACTTGGCCTACCATTTGTATCAAAACCAAAAAAGTAAAGTGTTAGCAAAAACAAAATAGCACTTAGCCAAGCAAGCGGAGGCCTTCTTTTATAAAGTGAAAATATAAAAAATCCTGCGTAAAATATCAAAAAATCGCCATCTATAAAAAAAGAAAGGCAAAAAAATGCTACAAATAAAATTTTATTTTTAATATGAAAAAAGTATATACATAGGAGCGCCAGCATAACGCAAAGCCCAGCATTATTGACGATAAGAGCTGAAGCTATAGTGCCAGGAAGTAAGATAAAAAGCAATACCGCAATAAGTCTATCAAACTCCAATTTAATGTAAAATTTGCTTATCTTATACATTAAAACGACACTTATTACATGAAAAGCGATCATCACGGATCTTAAAGCAAGATCTGTTTGACCAAAAATTTGAACACTTAAGTTTAAAACATGGCTAAGAAAATTTTGTTTATTAAAAAAAATTTCAGCTTCACTGTAACTTATGCTAAGAGAATTTGCCGTATAAAGTAAAAATATACAATCAATCAAACATATCAAAAATACGCTAAAGGCGACGTGATGTCCAACAAATTCTCTAAATTTATCTAGCAAAAATTTTCCTTAAATATGTATATCCCAAAAAAACTCAATCCAATCGTGAGCCTCTTTTACCTTAAATTCTGGCAAAAGCAGAGCCTTCTCTTTATAAAAGACGGTCGCTATTTTTATATCTAAATTTGGATAACGTTTAAGCAGCTCTCTTTTTATCTCGACCATGCTCTCTCCACTATCGATGATGTCATCGACGAGCAAAATTTTAGTGTATTTGCTAAGATCTGGCACGTTAAAGATATTAATCGTATCAAGCTTATTTGTATCTTCATAATGGATAGAATTTAGGGTAAATAAATTTCTATTATTAAGCGCAACAGCTAGCGAGTGGCCAAGCGTTAGACCGCCTCTTGCCACAGCTAGTATCACATCTGGATCAAACTCATCTTTTATCTGTTTTGCCATCTTTTTAGTATCAACAGCAAATTCATCGTAGCTATAAAATATCATCTTTCATCCTTATCAATGCACTAAAAATACGATAAAACTAATGAGCGCTAGCACGACTACGCCTAAATTTATATCGCTAAATTCTCTCTTTATGAGTTTAACTATGACGTATGACATAAAACCAAATGCAAGGCCGTTTGTGATCGAGTAAGTAAGCGGAATGAGCACAACTATAAAAAATGTCGCAACTGCAATGGCTGGATCTTTAAAATTTATACTAGCAAGCTCAGCAAACATAAGCACGCCAACCATTACAAGGATCGGATAGATGGCATTGCCAGGGATAGCTTTAAAAAGCGGCAACATAAAGAGTGTAAGTATAAACAAAAGTCCGCAAAATACAGCCGTTAGACCGGTTCTACCGCCCTCTTCTACACCACTAGCACTCTCTACAAACGATGTAGTCGTACTTACACCTACAAGTGAGCCAGCCGCCGTAGCAATAGCGTCGGCTTCAAGAGTTTTTTCAAGTTTTACGACGCCATCTTTTTTGTTTTCATCAAAAATTCCAGCCCTCGTGCCTACACCAGCTAGCGTGCCTATAGAGTCAAAAAGATCGGTCACAAAAAATGTGATAACAACTGGAAGCAATGCTAGACTAAGCGCACCTTTTATATCAAGCTCTAAAAATATCGGAGAGATAGAAGCCGGAGTTGAGAAAATTTCTGTTGGATGAGGAGCGATACCAAGCACCCAAGCTATCACTGAAGTAGCAAGCACAGCTAGGATAAACGCGCCCTTTATCTTCCACGCCCAAAAGCAAATAACTAAAAATAATCCCAAAACACCAAGAAGTACGTTTGGATCTTTGAAATTTCCTATGCCAACCAAAACTGCGTCGCTATTTACGATAAAGCCCATTTGTTGAAATGCCACAAAGCTGATAAAGGTGCCTATGCCAGCGCTTATCGCTCTTCTTAGATCAAGCGGGATAGATCTTATTATCCACATTCTAAAATTTGTAAAAGACAAGACGACAAATATTACGCCGCTTAAGAAAACAACGCCAAGAGCCGTTTGCCAAGGTACTTTCATGCCGATGCAAAGACCAAATGTAAAATAAGCATTAAGCCCCATGCCAACGCTCATCGCAACTGGCGTGTTCGCCCAAAGACCATTTAATACAGTAGAAAATATGGTAATTAGCGCTGTTGCAGTGATGAGTGCCTCATAAGGCATGCCAGTTTTGCTCATAATGATCGCATTTACCGGCACAATATACATCATCGCTAAAAACGTCGTAAGTCCCGCTCCAAATTCCTGCTTCACACTTGTTTTATTTTGTGCTAAGTCAAAAAATTTCACCCCAAGCTCCTTTTAGTAAATTTTAAGTTCGTTATATAAGCTATCACGCTCAACCGGCGTAAAACCAGATGTTTTAATAAGATCGCAAAATGTCTTTAGTGTAACGCCATTTGCGCTATTTGCGCCAGCTGCACTTTGGATGCTCTCTTTTTCTATCGTGCCATCAAGATCATCAGCGCCAAATTCCTGAGCGATCATCGCTAAATTTAGCGTCGAAGTGGCCCAGTAAGCTTTGATATGTGGAACATTATCTAGCACAAGACGTGAGATCGCCAGAGTCTTTAAAATTTCAGCTGATCCTAGAAATTTCACATCTTTTAGGTAGTTATTTTCTCTTTGATAAACTAGCGGTATAAATGCGTTAAAACCGCCAGTTTCATCCTGCAAATCCCTGATCCTTAGCATGTGATCGATCCTGTTATCGCGGCTTTCTATGTGACCAAAAAGCATCGTTGCATTGCTCTGCTTGCCTTTATCGTGCCACATTTTATGGATCTTTAGCCAGTTTTCGCTACTTACTTTGCCTTTGCAAATTTTAGCCCTGACCTCTTCATCAAAAATTTCAGCCCCGCCGCCTGGCATGCTATCGACGCCGTATTCGAGCATCTTCTCTATCACCTCATCATAGCTTAAGCCGTAATGTCTTGATAAAAAGTCGATCTCAGCTGCCGTCATCGCTTTTACATGAAGCTCTGGATGGGCTGCCTTTATCTTTTTAAAAATTTCTAAGTACCACTGCCAGCCACTTTTTGCGTTGTGAGCTGATACGATGTGTATCTCTTTTACTCCGTGACTCACGCTCTCATCAACGATCTTTAAAATTTCTTCGTGGCTCATTAAGTATGGATTTGGATTTTTTCTGTGAGCCGAAAATGCGCAAAATTTACAGATATCAGCACATATATTTGTTGGATTGATATGGCGATTTACATTAAAAAAGACCTTGTTGCCATGCAGTTTTCTACGTTTTTTATCGGCAAATTTAGCCAAGGTAAAAAGATCAAGCTCATAAAGTGAAAAAGCCTCTTGCTTGCTTAATCTCTCGCCACTTTCTAGTTTTTGTAATAGATTCATTATCTTTATCGTCCTAAAGCTGAACTTAAGGCTTTATTATAAGCAAATAAAGCTTTGTTTTTGCAAAAATTATGTAACATTTGCCAAGATATTTTTAACAATGGAAACATTAAATGCTGTCTGATAAAAGTACCAAAAATAGCAACAATTATTTAAAAATCAAAGAGAAATTTCTTGATTTTAAGGCAAATTTGCCAAAACATTTTCAAAAAAATCAAGGCAGAAATTTCACAAATTTCTTAGCCAAAGAGTATGATGATTTTATAAAATCTTATTTAAATGAAACTATGCGAGAATTTTTTGATGAGTTTGTGCCACAAAATGACAGCTTTGCTTTTAGCGTTCTAGCCACTGGCAAATACGCTCAAACGTTACTTAGTGCAAATAGTGAGCTTGAAATTTTGCTAGTTTATAAAAATTTAAAGGGCTATAACATAAAGAATTTCTTAAAAGAATTTAGCGAAATTTTAAGTAGCTCTGGAATAAATTTTTATATAAAAAGTGTTGAAATAGATGAAATTTTTACAAATTACAAAGACGATCTCAAATTTAAAAGCGAAACATCGCAAGTCCGATATATCTGTGGTTCAAAAAGTCTCTACCGCTTAGTAAAAAGCGAGATCGTAAAATTAAAAGAATTTGATAAAAAAGCCTTTTTAAACTACCATTTAAAGGCGTTTTTGCCATTTTCTAGTATAAGCTACTTGGCACAAGAGCCAAATTTAAAAAGTGGCTTTGGCGGGATAGATGAAATTTATCACCTAAACTGCATACTAAACTGCCTAGATAGCGACGTTTCGGTTAGATCACAAGCCCTAAAAGTGATGAATGAAAAAGAGATCGCTAGTTTTAACCTAAATGTGGACTTTTTACTAAGCCTACTAACCACCTTAAATTTAACGCAAAATTCTGATACTTTTAGCGCTTCAAGCGTTGAAATCACGACAAATTTCATGCAGACAAAGTCCAAAAAACTCCAAGACAACGAGAGCGTTATCAGCCAAAAAATGCTAAGCTCGATGAATAATGTTGCTATTTATTCAAGGTTTATCGTCGCTTCTCTTTGCAGGCCATTTTTCAAAAGCGAGCTAAGTTTTGAGCAGAGAAAATTTGCTAGGCTAAAAAATGGCTTTTACGAAGTAAATGGCGTCATCTACGTGCCACTTCACAAAAAGCCAGCCCTTATCGAAGATCTCATAAAAGAGCTTTTAGAGCTAAAAGATGTGGACTATAAATTTGATATAAGTGCTATCTTTTACATCAAGCGAGCCATCATCACAAAAAGTGGCTTAGAGCACGCTATAAGCGAGTTTAAGAAGATATTTTTAAGAGAAAATTCCTACGCTATTTTAAAGTCCTTACTCGATGCGCAGATGATACAAATTTTGATAAAACCCATGGAGCACATCAGCCAGCTAGCTCAGTATGACGGCTATCACGAATTTACGGTTGATGAGCATAGTATTTTAAGTGTAAAATTTCTTGAAAATATAAAAGATAAATTCATAAAAAATCTCTACACCGAGCTTTGCTTGGAGGGCAAGACGATGCTAAAGATTGTGACCTTAATGCACGACGTTGGCAAGGGGCTTGGTAAAGACCACGCAAATATCGGCGCAAATATCTTTAGAGCCTATGCAAACAAGCTAAATTTAAGCCAAAAAGCCGTAAATATTGGTGTTACGCTCGTAAAATACCACACCCTAATGAGCAACGTCTCAAACAGAGAGGACATTTATTCGCAACGCGTTATATTTGCTTTTATCTCAAAGCTTGGCGACAAGCAGGTTTTAAAACTACTTTACATCCTTAGCTACTGCGTGATAAACGCGACAAATGAGAGACTTTATAACGCCTATACTGCAAAGCTTTTAAGGGAACTTTATGAAATTTCTCTTAGTGCATTTAGCGATGAAAATTTACTTGATGAAGCGACAAGGCGCGTAAAAAAAGAGCAGTCTATAAAACGAAATAGTGAGTTTTTGGCGCTTGAATCAAGCCTGCAAGAGAAAATTTTTAAAATCACATCAAATCTTGTCTTTATAAAATATAGCGCGAGCGAGATCATAAATTTAAGCAAAGTGGCTGATAGCCTAAACGAAACCGAAATTTTCATAAACAATACTAAAAATTTAAGCATTCAAATTTATACAAACAAGAGCCTAAATTTAAGCGCCCTGCTCTATGAATTTGCCAAATTTGACCTTGCATACATGGAAATTTTTGAGCTATTTGAGAAGAAATTTTATATCAGGCTTGATTTTAACCAAAATGTTAAAAAAGAGGAGCTTGAAATTACTAAAAATTTAGCTCTAAAATCCTTAAATAGCGAGGTTTTAAAAGAGCCTTTGAAACCAAACATTAACAAAGATGAGATAAACTTCGAGCTAAATCACTCAAAAGATTACGCCAAACTTAGTATCAACGCAAAAGATCAGCGCGGGCTAATGGCTTATGTGATGAGTGTTTTTGACAGGCTTCATTTTCAAGTCACGAGTGCTAGAATTCAGACGGTTAAAAATAGAACGAGAAATCTCTTTTTGATCGAGAAAAACGAGCGACTTGAGAGCAAAGGCGAAGAGATATTAAATTTATTAATAAGCGAGTAAAACATGTGTGGAATCGTAGGATACATCGGAGATAAAGAGAAAAAAGAGGTCATTTTAAGCGGTCTAAAAGAGCTTGAGTATCGCGGATACGACAGCGCTGGCATGGCTGTGATGAGTGATGGCAAGATCGACTTTTTTAAGGCGGTCGGCAAGCTTGAAAATTTAGCCCTAAAGACAAAGGACTTTACATCAACTGGCTTTGGTGTGGCGATAGGTCACACACGCTGGGCGACGCATGGCAAACCAACTGAGATAAACGCTCACCCGCACCTTGGCGAGCACTCATTTGTCGTTCACAATGGCATCATCGAAAACTACAAAGAGCTTAAAGATGAGCTTGAAGCAAAGGGCGTGAAATTTGTCAGCCAAACCGATACTGAGGTGATCGTGCATCTTTTTGAAGAAATTTTAAAAGAGAAAAAAGACCCATTTAAAGCTTACGAGGCGACTATCGCAAAGCTAAGAGGCGCATATGCGACGCTACTTATCACTAAAACTGCACCTGATAAGATATTTTTCGCAAAAGATGCCGCTCCTATGGCGATAGGCAAAAGCGACAAAAAAGAGCTATATTTTGCCTCATCAGATGCCCCACTTATCGGTAACGCAACCGAAGTTGCCTACTTAGATGATAACAACTACGGCTACGTGAGCTTAGATGAGATAGCTGTTTTTAAACACGGCAAAAAAGCTAGCATAACATTTAACGCACTGCCGAAAGATAAGAGCTATGCCCAAAAAGAGGGTTATACATTTTTTATGGAGAAAGAAATTTACGAGCAAGGCGCAGTCGTGTCTGAAACCATCATGGGTAGAGTTAAAAACCACAAAGTCACCCTTGAAAATTTAGACGATGAATATCTAAAAGGCATCGATGATGTCGTGCTTTGTGCGTGCGGTACGAGCTACCATGCAGCGCTAACCGCAAGCTATCTCTTTGAAAGGCTTGCCAAAGTTAGAACAAAGGTTGAAGTAGCAAGCGAATTTAGATATAGAAAGCCTTATCTAAACAAAAACTCACTCTTCATCGTCATCTCGCAAAGTGGCGAGACAGCCGACACTCTTGAAGCACTTAGGATAGCTAAAGAGGCTGGGCTTAGAACGCTTGCGATTTGCAACGTCGATAACTCATCTATCGTTAGACTAGCTGACAATACGCTTCTAACTCGTGCTGGCATCGAAAAAGGTGTGGCGAGCACAAAAGCTTTCGCAACGCAAATCATCGTGCTTTGGATGCTTGTGCTTCAAATGGCGGCAGCAAAAGAGTCTGTCAGCAAAAAAGAGCTTGATCACGAGATCAAAACGCTTCTTCACATCCCACAAATTTTAAATATCAATAACTCTCTTCAAGAGAAGCTTCATCGCCTAAGCAAGCATTATTTGCACGGTCATGGCTTCTTCTTTATCGGTAGAGATATCTTCTATCCGCTAGCACTTGAAGGTGCGCTAAAGCTTAAAGAGATTTCATATCTTCACGCCGAGGGCTATCCATCAGGCGAGATGAAGCACGGCCCTATCGCACTTGCAGATGAGAAGCTATTTACCATAGCGCTTATGCCTCAAAATTTACTCTATGAAAAGACAAAGAGCAATGTAGAAGAGCTTGCCGCAAGAGATGCTTACATCCTAGCTATAAGTCCACTTGAGTTTGAGCTAAGCGATGACTACGTAAAAACAAGCGCGCAAGATCACTATATGAGCGAATTTTTCGAGATGATGCTTGTACTTCAGCTACTTGCTCTTGAAATTTCTGTTAGACTTGGCAACAACGTCGATATGCCAAGGAACCTCGCAAAAAGCGTAACTGTCGAATAACTCGTGTGGCTGGCATCTTGCTGGCTACTTAAATTTTTATAAAAGTAGTTTTGCATTATGCTACTAAACATAAATCTTATATTAATATTTTTATAATATTTGCTTATATATAATATTAAAAAACCAACTTAAATATTAAGGATAAAAATGAAGTTAAGTTCATCTTTACTAAGCATAGGCCTTGGAGTTTTACTTTTAAGCGGTTGTGCAACTGGCAATAGCATGGTGTAACTGGCAGTGCTGCTGGAAGCAATAACAATAATGCTAACACAAAAATAGAAAAATGCAGTAGCACTCTTGGAACACTTGCGTTTTATGAAGACCAAAATTCTGACTGGTATTCATATTTAACACACAACTACAAGCTCACATCAACTATTCCAGTTTTACGCCTTCTTGCACAACAAACTGGTTGTTTTGTTATAGTTGAACGTGGCGCTATGATGGATAATATGATGCAAGAGCGTGCACTTGATAGATCAGGCGAACTACGTGGTGGTTCCGGCTTTGGTAAAGGTAAAATGGTAGCAGCTGATTATACTATTCGCCCTGAAATTTTCTTTAGCAACGAAGATACGGGCGGTGCAGGTGCTCTTGTTGAAGCACTTTTTGGTAGTGTAGCAGGTGCTATAGCTGGTGGTTTTTCAACAAAAGAGACACAAACCACATTGGTTCTTATAGAAAATCGTTCAGGTGTTCAATTAGCGGCAGCTATTGGCTCAGCTTCTAGCACTGACTTCTTTGGCATGGGCGGCGGTGCTGGCGCTTCTCTTGGCGCGGGACTTGGCGTATATTCAAGAACACCTGAGGGAAAAACACTTGTAAATGCTTTTCTTGATTCGATGAATCAATTAGTTATTGCCCTAAAAGATTACAAAGCACAAACCGTAAAAGGTGGTCTTGGAAAAGGCGGAAGTCTAAAAGTAGGAGAATAACATGAAATTTTTAGCCATTTTATTTTGTTCATTGACTTTTTTGTTTGCTATGAGTTATGAAAAAAAAGTTGAAGCTAGGCTTTGTGGTCTTATAAATCAAAGAGAAATGGCTAAAATTTATGGCGATATAAGAAGCATTGATAGCTTTGACAAAAAAATAGAAAGCTACAAATTTCGCAACGGAATAGAAAAATTTGACGAGGATAGTTGCCGTGCAAATGGCTACTATCCTGTTGATCCAAACTATGCGCCATATCCGCCTAACTACCGCCCATACTATCGAAATGAGTACGAAAGATATGATAGATTTCAGCGTGGTTACCGCGGAGGCTACTATAACGATGACGACTATGATGATGGTTTTGAGCGTGGATATAGACGTGGTTATAAGGATGCTAGAAGAGACTATAGGCTAGGTAGATAATCTTATCTAGCCTTAACTTTAACTGGCTCTTTTCTAACAAAAAAACGACTTCTACAAATAGCAAATCAAAAACAATACATATACCAAATTTTACTGCTATAAATAAGTTCAGTGCATTGATTAAAAATTACAAAACCTGTGGATACGACAACATCCCAACTACCCAAATTTTTCTTTCGACAAAAGAGTAATAGACACCCTTACAAATAAGCTAGAGCAAGACCATAAAAATTTAAAAGAGCTAACAAGCAATATCAGCAGAGACGATCTTTTAAAGGTGCAAATTAGTGCACTTGAAGATGAAATAATAAGTTCATCTCTCATAGGGGGCGAAAGGCTTAAAAGATCAAGCATTCGCTCGTAGATAAAAAAGAGGCTAGATGAAAATTTTGACTGGCTAGATGATACTCATGCGACTAGACACAGTGTTAATCTAGTCTCGCTAATGTTTGAAGTAAATTTAAACAAAGACTATATGAACCTCGAGCGGCTACATGGCTGGCACAATACCTTGTTTGAATATATCCAAAGCAAAACTTACAAGATAAAACGAGCCAAGTTTAGAGATGATGAGATGAGCGTCGTCTCAGGCTCTCCAGAAAATGTGCAAATCCACTATGAAGCCTTGCCAGTAGAGGTATAGAAGATGAGATGAGAACTTTTAAAATTTTATCAACAAAAGCCTTGAAAACGCATATCTAAAAAGTTTTATTGCACATCTTTAGTTTTTTATCCATCCTTATGATGACGGTAATGGACGCATAACAAGGGCTTTGGCGCACTACTTTTTAAGAGAAGATGGTGTTAAGCCATTTTCTATCTCTAGCATTATTTAAGCAAATAGAAAAAATTATTATGAAATTTTAGAGCAGATAACAAAGCTTGGAAATAATTTAAATTTTGATTTCACAGAGTGGATAATGTAGCACACCTACAAGCGGTAAATAGCGCTATAAACAAGCTATAAGCTTACTAAAAATATAAAATTTCTATCGTAATTTAAGAGTCAAAGCCATTAAATTTTATCTTTACCTAGTATCGTTGTCAGCTGTTCTTTGATTCTATCATCAAATTCACTAACGCTTATGACACCCCTACTTTCGCACATCTTAGCATCATTAACATCACAGTAGTCGCTAAGTGCGTTTTTGTATCCGCCCCTTATGCAAGCCTCTCTGTCTTCTAAAAATCCAGCACCACCAAGGATAAGCACGCCAAGGTCAAAACCTATCTTAAATTTCGCACTCGCTGAGCTTTTAACCCAGCTTAAAAATATCTCATCGTATCTTAATCCAAGTGCTCCAACGCCATCTGGCACGACCAAAATATCCACACCATAAAGGCTCTCAGCGTAAATTTCTGGATGAAGCCTGACGCCAAATTCATCGATTATCTCAGGCTTTAGTGCGTAAGTCTTGATATTAAAATCCTCAAATTTATGTAAAAAATCATAAATTTTGGCAAAGCTTAGTAGATTTAGCTTGTCAAACATCAAAATGCCAACTTTCATGCTAGCTCCTTTTAATGAAGTGCCTCATTTAGCTTGATCGCCCTTTTGCTCGCACTTGCAGTGATCTGGCCTGTTTGGCTATTTTGTCTAAAATGAAGTCCGTTTAGTCCGCCAAGCTCAAGTGCCTTATAAATTTCAGCTTCAAATTTAAACTCTGGATTTAGCTTAGCTAACTTTTCGCGCTCGCTGGCAGAGATATAGACCTTTGTGCCCTCAAGCACTGCTATACCAGCATCTACGATGCAGTTATCACCAAGAGGCACACCTGTGACTGAGTTTGCACCAAGCAAGCAGTGTTTGCCAATACTTACAGGGTTCCCGTTTGTGCCACTTAGCACGCCAAGTATGCTAGCTCCGCCACCTACGTCGCTACCCTCGCCAACTACGACAGAGCTGCTGACTCTGCCTTCAACCATTACGCCACCAGTTGTACCTGCGTTAAAGTTGATGTAAGCAGCACCAGGCATAACGACTGTGCCAGGATACACGGCAGCGCCCATGCGAACCTTAGCTGAGTCTAAAATTCTCGTGTTATCAGCTGGGATGATGTGGCTTAAAAATCTTGGGAATTTATCGACGCTAACGATCGCTGGATATTCGCCAAACATCTTTAGAGAAATTTCATTTTCTCTTAACCATTCAAGCTCGATTGGCGTATTTTGGCTAGTCCATGCAACATTTGGTAACACACCAAAAGCTCCATCAAGCACGATCGTCCTAGGTGCGACTTTGCCAAGCGATATCAAGTAAAGCTTGAGATATACAGCCTCCACGCTAAGTGGTTTTGCATCATCAAACAAAAACACAAGCTTAAATTTATTCTCATTTAGTTCAAGATCGTCATCAAATGCCATTTTTACGGCATGCAAATTTTGTACATTTTTATGAGAGCTTATCTCTTTTTCAAAGACGCTAAAGAGCTTGCTAGCTTTTTTTACCACTTTTGGAGTAAGATCAGCTACAAATTCAGAACCGTTAAAATCAACCTTAACATCACATTTTTGCAAGGCATAGATATAAGCGGCTGCGCTTAAAAAGCTCTCTTTGTAATTTACAACAGCGAATGTCGCTTGCAAAATTTTATCTGTATTTTTTTGTCCACGATCGATCCTAGCGATACCAAAAGCAAGCGGATCTTTGTAGCCATCTTTTTTTCTAAATTCTTCAAAAAATTCCTTAAATTCATTTGCATCTTTAAACTCTTTAGACATCTATTCTCCTTTAAATTTTTTCTTAGTCTAGCCAAAAATGGCTAAAAATTTTATGATTTTAAGTCCATTAAAATTTTTAAATATTTTTATATTTTTAATAATGATTAATCTTATCATAAAATAAATTGCAATAAGATTTTGCAAATTTAAAGAAGGAGTTTAAATGTCAAATTTGGTAACAAAACCTAGATTTGCTCTGGCTGCATTGATCGGCCTTGTCGCTGGCGTTATCTCAGCCTTTGTCAAATGGGGAGCAGAATTTCCACTTCCTCCAAGAAGTCCGATGGATATGTTTAACGCTACTTGCGGACCAGAGAGTGCCATTAGAGCAGCCGATGCGATCGATTGCTCTAGAAATTTCTTAAATCCGCCTTATGTATTTTTAAGAGATTATTTGGGCGTAGCCGATCCAAATGCTGCTATTTACGAGTTTGCAGGGCATGCGTTTAACTACGTAATGATGACGCATATATTATTTTCGATCGTTTTTGCGGTTGCTTATTGTGTTTTGGCTGAGAAATTTCCAAAGATTACAATATGGCAAGGCTTACTAGTTGGCGTTATCGTAAATATCGCTGTTCACGTGATCACACTACCTATTTTGGGGCTTACTCCACCACTTTGGACACTTCCTTGGTACGAGCATGTATCTGAATTTGTCGGCCACATGATATGGTTCTGGTCGATAGAGATCATCCGTCACGACTTAAGAGGTAGGATCACAAAAGAAAAAGATCCGAGTGATTATTGTTGCTGCAACGCATAAGTGCAAATTTCTGCTGTTTTGGGCTAAAAACCTAAAACAGCAACCAAATTTATCTCACCGTTTAAAAGCAAAATTTATCCACGATTAGCACTCCTGGCTAAGCTCTAAATTTTCTAAACGAAGTGGCTTTTCACCTTCAAAAATCACCCCAATACCAAAAGGCTCGCAAATATCAAGCGCACCATCGGCAAACCTCATCAGCCACTGCTTATCATGCGCATAAAAGGTGCATTGTGGCAAGCTAAAGGGCAGTTCGCAAGCTGGCACATCAAGCGCTCTAAGCTCATCCTTGCTCAAAAAGCGCCCTCGCCTAAGCTCATCTTTTAAAAAGGCAAGCGCCTCTTTTATGTACCGATCGATATCGCCGGCGATGCGCTCTGCTAGCAAAGTAGTCTCATTATCCACGTCTGCCCCATCTGTGCTAACAAGGCAAAATGGCACCTGATCAAAAATTTCACTTTTTAGCCACGTCTCCCCATACCAGATAAAGCCATCATCTGTTGCAACTTTTTCAAGTTCGCCAAATTTTAAAGTCATTTTTTATTCTCATTTTTGTGGTTTTGCTACTCTTACGAAAAAGAGCGAAATTTAAGCAGATTTGTAGTGAGCTAAAATTTATCATCTAAAATAGAGATAGCTTGTAAATTTACCCTTTTAGCATAAAGCAAAAGCCAAATTTACAAGCAAATTTTCAGTTTTTCTCGCTACTTAGAAGCAAAATTTCTCATCAGTGCCATTTTGCTTGCGCATAGCTTTAAAGTTAGCAAGATTATCTTTATCTAAAAAGTAATCTTTTTCTTTTTTATTGCGAGCTTCTAGCTTTTCTATGCCTTTTGCAAGGGCTGCTTTTCTATCTTCGTGAGGCGAGCTAAATTCTGGCGAGAACATCGCTTCATAGGCATTTTTCTTAGTCCATTCAAGCGCTTTATCAGCGATCTCTTGTTGTTTTTTGATATCGCAAAATGCATAAGGATTGACCACGTCGCCAACAAGCTTCATAAACGCCCCTATCGCGGCCACCACGTCAGTAAATTTCTCGCCTTCCATGTCTATAACGCCTCTTAGCAAGATCGCGCGATTTTTTGCCGCATAAAACCAAAATACCGCATCATCGCGAAGTCCAAGATCGTATGCGCGAGCTGAAAGGACAAAAAGAGTTATCGGAGAGACCATTTGTGGGGCGTCTTGCACGATCTTTTCAGCCTTTTTAAAGTCCTCTTCTTTGCCACTTTTTAAAAGCTCATCTATCTTGTCATAGACCTTGACGTACTCCACCTTGCCAGCATTTGCTGAGTAGTATGGCGTGACGTAGATGTCGATACTTCTTACTTTGCCATCATTTGCAAAGCCACATACCGCTCCAAAAAGTAGCACCGTAAGCAGTGATAAAATTTTCATTTTAGCTCCTTGGCTTAAAATTTTTATTATTTTAACTAAAAGCAGTTGAAAAGATTAGGATAAATTTAAGAAAAAGTCCGCAAATTAAAAGCGGACTTTGAAGATTAGTTTTTAAAACTATGGATAGGTGCTGGAATTTGTCCGCCACGAGCGATGAAGTCGGCACTTGAGGCTTTGTTTATCTTCATCACAGGCGCTCTTCCTAAAAGGCCTCCAAACTCGATCATATCGCCCTCACGGCCAAGAGGTATGATACGAACGGCCGTTGTTTTTTGATTTATAACGCCGATAGCCGCCTCATCAGCGATCATCGCAGCTATACTCTCGCTTGGAGTATCCGCAGGTATGGCGATCATATCAAGCCCCACAGAGCATATCGCGGTCATCGCTTCAAGTTTTTCTAAATTTAGTGAGCCAGCGCGCACCGCCGCTATCATACCCTCATCTTCTGAAACTGGGATAAATGCGCCGCTTAAGCCGCCAACTTGATTGCACGCCATGACGCCACCTTTTTTGACCGCGTCATTTAGCAAAGCAAGTGCCGCAGTCGTGCCATGCGTACCAACAGCCTCAAGCCCCATCTCTTCAAGCACGCGAGCCACCGAGTCGCCCACAGCTGGTGTCGGAGCAAGAGAGAGATCGACGATACCAAATTTAATCCCAAGGCGCTCGCTCGCCATCTGGCCAACTAGCTGGCCGATACGCGTGATCTTAAACGCCGTTTTTTTAACGGTCTCAGCCACCACGTCAAAGCTCTCGCCACGCACCTTTTCAAGGGCTCTTTTTACCACGCCAGGGCCTGAAACGCCAACATTTATCACCACATCAGCCTCGCCCACGCCGTGAAATGCACCAGCCATGAAAGGATTATCCTCGACTGCGTTTGCAAAAACGACGAGCTTAGCGCAACCCATATCAGATGCTGCCGCTGTCTCTTTTATGATACGTCCCATGTCACGCACAGCACTCATATTTATGCCAGTTTTAGTTGAGCCAACATTAACACTTGCACATACTTTTGAAGTCTGGGAAAGTGCTTGAGGGATAGAATTTATCAAAATTTCATCACCCTTTTGATATCCCTTTTGAACTAAAGCTGAAAAACCACCTATAAAATCAATACCAACCTCAATAGCCGCCCTGTCAAGCGTCTTTGCGATCATTACGTAGTCTTTTGCGTCCGTTGCGGCGCCGATTATCGAGATAGGCGTCACGCTCACTCTTTTATTGACGATTGGTATGCCTAGCTCAGCAGAAATTTCGTTGCCCACTTTGACTAGGTCTTTGGCTTTAGTGGTGATTTTTGCGTAAATTTTGTCGCAAGCTTTGTTGATGTCAGGATCGATGCAGTCAAGCAAACTAATGCCCATCGTGATCGTTCTGATGTCAAAATTTTGCTCTTCGATCATCGAGATCGTTTCGGTTACGTTTTTGATGTCCATTGTTTTTCCTTAGATTGTATGCATCGCATCAAAGATAGCAGAACTTTGGATATTTATCTTTACTTTTAGGCTCTCTCCAAACTCGTTAAGTTCTGCTCTTAAGGCCGTAAAGTCTTTATTTTCATCACTTGAAACCACTGCCATCATCGTAAAAAACTCATCTAAAATAGTCTGTGAGATATCATCTATGTTTAGCCCTAGCTCGCTAAGCTTTGCTGAAACGCCAGCAACGATGCCAACTCTATCTTTTCCGACTACGGTTACGATCGCTTTCATGTTTCCTCCTGTTAAATTTTAAATGATTGTATTTTGGCTCCAAAATTTAAGCCAAGTATCAAGCAAAGCTAAATTTTGGTAGCCAAATTTAATTAAAATTTGCTCTAAATTTTATCTTTTGTAAATTTTACTTCGAGCAAGCACTCTTGCCGTCATTTACTGGCTGGATCGCTGAGTTATCAGCTCCGCCATCACTATTTATATTTTCTATCACTTCCCAAAGTCTAGCAGCCGCACTTTCGTAGCGCTTTGCAGTAACTGAGTTTGGCTCGTAGAAGCTGACTGGCTTGCCATTATCGCCACCCACGCGAACAGCTGGTTCGATAGGGATTTCAGCTAAAATTTGAGTGTTATAAGCTTTTGCCACTTCTTCAGTCGTACCTTTGCCAAAAATATCGTACTCTTTGCCATTATCTGGGCAGATGAAACCACTCATATTTTCGATGACGCCAGCGATTGGGATGTGAAGTTTCTCAAACATATCAAGCGCACGTTTGCTATCGTCAAGCGCTACCACTTGTGGCGTTGTGACGCAGACACCTGCCGTTACTGGCACACTTTGAGCTAGAGTTAGCTGCGCGTCTCCCGTTCCTGGAGGCATATCAAGAAACAATACATCAAGCTCACTCCAAAGTACATCTTTTAGTAGCTGCTCGATCGCTTTCATTATCATTGAACCACGCCAGATAAGGCTCATACCCTCTTCCATCAAAACGCCCATACTCATCATCTCAACTCCGTGGCTAAGTATCGGTTTTAGCTTGTTACCAACAACTTGTGGCTGAGTATTTACTTCGCCAAGCATTCTTGGGATGTTTGGTCCGTAGATGTCAGCGTCTAAAATTCCCACTTTTTTGCCTAGTTTTGCCATTGAGATGGCTAAATTTAGAGTTGTAGTTGATTTACCAACGCCACCTTTTCCTGAGCTTACCATTACGAAATTTTTAACTTGAGGCGCGATATTTTTGCCACTTTGAGTGTTACTTTTCTCCTCAGGTATCTTTGGCTGGATCAAATTTAGCACATACTCATTTGAGCCCATGACACGTTTGATGTCCGTTTTTAGCTCGTTTGCCACTTCTGGGCTTGAGCTGACGATCTCGACTTCGATTAAAATTTTATCGCCGATTTCTACATTTTTTACAAAGCCAAAGCTAACTATATCTTTTTCAAAACCAGGATATATAACACCTTTTAGTCTATTTAAGACCTCTTCTTTATTTAACATTTTTCTCCTTTTTCTAGATCTTTTGAAATTTTATATGCACAAAATTTTGGTCCGCACATCGAACAAAAATGAGCGCTCTTAAACGCATCTTCTGGCAAGCTTTCATCGTGAAGTTCTCTAGCCTTTTTTGGATCAAAGCTAAGTTCAAACTGCTTATTCCAGTCAAATGCGTATCTTGCATCACTCATCGCATGATCTTTTTCGATAGCTCCAGCTTTGCCAAGTGCGACGTCAGCGGCGTGAGCTGCTATCTTGTGAGCTACGATACCCTCTCTTACGTCATTTTCATTTGGCAAGCCAAGGTGCTCTTTTTGCGTCACGTAGCAAAGCATGCTAGCGCCGTGATATGCTGCCATCGTGCCACCTATGGCTGACGTGATATGATCGTATCCTGCACCTATGTCTGAGACAAGCGGCCCAAGCACGTAAAATGGGGCATCATGGCAGAGCTCTTGTTCGATTTTCATATTATACTCAATTTGATTTAATGGCACATGACCAGGGCCCTCGATCATCACTTGCACATCTTTTTCCCACGCACGAAGTGTAAGCTCTCCAAGCACCTTTAGCTCGCTAAGCTGTGCCTCATCTGTCGCATCAAAAAGACATCCTGGTCGAAGTCCGTCACCAAGCGAGAGCGAGACGTCATATTTAGCGCAAATTTCTAAAATTTCATTAAAAATTTCATAGAAAGGATTTTGTCTATTTAACTTTGACATGTAGCTTGCACTTAGGCTACCTCCACGGCTTACTATGCCCATTTTACGCTTTTTAACAAGCGGCAAAAACTCACGCAAAAATCCAGCGTGTATCGTAAAGTAACTAACTCCTTGCTTCGCTTGCTTTTCAAGTACCTCTAAAATGAGCTCATTTGTGATATTGGTAACCTCTTTTGCCTCTTTTAAAATTTCATACATAGGCACTGTGCCAACTGGCACGCTTGAATGCTCGATGATCGCACTTCTAATGGCATCCAAATCGCCATCTGTACTTAGATCCATAACCGTATCAGCGCCAAATTCGAGGCAAATTTCAAGCTTTCTAAGCTCAGCGCAAATATCGCTACTTAAGCTTGAGTTGCCGATATTTGCATTGACCTTTGTCCTTAGCTTTCTACCTATACCCATTGGCTTTAAATTTTTATGATTTATATTTGCTGGGATGATGATGCTACCTTTTGCCACCTCATCCATCACCAAATTTTCACTAAACCCCTCGATCCTTGCCACATAGCTCATTTCTTGCGTTATCTCGCCGCGCCTAGCATAATACATCTGCGTCTTATCTCTCATATAAGGCCTTTTTTGATTTTTAAAAACCTCATTTTAGTCCTTTTTTGATTTAAACTAAATAAATAAGCTTTTAAAAATTTACTTTTTTTAAAAAGAAATTTTGAAGTTTTGAGATGTATAATTCTGTAACAATTTTTAACAAGGAGCTACCTTGCTTGATATATCACTTATAATGCTTGGAGCAGGAAATTCTAGCCGTTTTGAGCTACCAGTAAAGAAGCAATGGCTTCGAATAGGAAGCGATCCACTTTGGCTATTTGCCACTAAAAATTTGAGTAACTTTTACACATTTAAAGAGATCATTGTCGTTAGCAAAGAGTGCAAATATATGTCAAAATTTGCTCCAAATTATAAATTTGTTGATGGCGGTGAAACCAGACAAGATAGCTTAAAAAACGCGCTTGAATTAGTAAATAGCGAATTTGTCCTAGTTAGCGACATCGCTCGCCCTTGTATCTCAAGCGAGCTTTTTCACAAAATCATCGAAGCTGCGTCTCAGGCTGATTGTGTAGCTCCAGCGCTAAAGATCGCAGACACCGCTTATCTTGGCGAAAATGTGGTTGATAGAGATAAGGTAAAACTTATCCAAACACCGCAGCTCTCGCGCACAGCACTTCTTAAAAAAGCTCTCAGTAGCGGTGAAATTTACACAGATGATAGCTCAGCTATGAGAGCCATTGGCGCAAGCGTTTGGCAAATTTTAGGTGATGAAATGGCAAGAAAGATCACTTACAAAGAGGATCTTGCCAAAATTTCTGCTTTAAAAGAGCCCGAAAATGAAGTTTTTGTGGGAAATGGCTTTGATGTGCATGAGTTTGAAAAGGGCCGTCCTTTGATTCTTTGTGGCGAGAAGATCGACTATGAGTTTGGGCTAAAAGCACACAGCGACGGCGACGTGGCACTTCATGCACTGACGGATGCCATTTTGGGAGCTGCTGGACTTGGCGATATAGGTGAGCTTTTTCCTGATACTGACGCTAAATTTAAAGATATTAGCTCCATTTACTTGCTTGAGGAAGCTTACAAAAGGGCGCAAAGTGTGGGCTTTGTGTTAACAAACGCTGATATCACGATAATGGCACAAAAACCAAAAATTTCAAAACTAAAGTCAAAAATGGAGGCAAATATCGCAAAAGCTCTAAATTTAAACCAGAGTCGCATAAATGTAAAGGCAACGACTACTGAAGGGCTTGGCTTTGTCGGCAGATGCGAAGGGATCGCTGTAATGGCAAGTGCTAGCCTTAAATTTTATAACTGGAAGCAAATATGAAAATTTTAATAGTAGAAAATGAAATTTACCTAGCTGGCTCGATGGCTAGTAAGCTAGCTGATTTTGGCTACGACTGTGAGATTGCCAAGAGCGTTAAAGAGTCATTGAAGTTTGAAAATTTTGATGTAGTGTTACTTTCTACCACACTCCCAGGGCAGGATTTTTACCCTGTTATCGAAAAATTTAAAAATTCTATCATTATTTTACTAATCGCTTATATCAATAGTGACACTGTGCTAAAACCAATCCAAGCAGGAGCGGTTGATTACATCCAAAAGCCATTTATGATAGAAGAGCTAGTTAGAAAGATAAAGCATTTTGAGGAATTTAGAAATTTCAAAAACGAGATCAAAAACTATGAAAGCTACGTAAATTACGCTTTAAAAGAGTACGAAATTTCTAGCTTTGAGGCAAAAAAGATAAAATTTCCACTGCTTTTAAAATCAAGCAAAAGCGGATACAGCGATAAATTTATATTTAGCTACGTAAAAGCTTGCAAATTACCATTTTTATTTTTAGGCAAAGCCTGTTTCTCTGAGCTTGAAAAGGCATTGTCCAAAAATGGTGATGAGCTAATCTATATGACAAATTTAGAAGAGCTAAAACAAGAAGAAAAAGAGAAAATTTTAGAAATTTGTAAAAAGAAAAAAGTCGCGATCTCAACTAGCAATTTTGCACAAAAAGCACCATTTGAAGAGCTTGAACTTTCAGGACGCGATAAAAATTTCAATATCGATGAGATCGTTACGATCGATGAATATATAAAATACATAATCGTTAATTATCAAGATAAATTCCCTGATACAGAACTTAGCAAGAAGCTTGGAATTTCTAGAAAATCACTTTGGGAAAAGAGAAAGAAATATGACGTCAGCAAGAAAAAATAGTGAAATTTCTATAAATACCGAAGTTTTTGGTGCTTTGGAGCTAATAAAAAATAAAATTCTCTCAGATTATGACTCTCTGATGGACGATGAACAGATAAAAGAGGTGAGTAAAAAAGGCTATTTTAATGGCGAGCCGATGCCGTATTCTTTTGGATTTGCTCCATTTGGCGAGCTAAATCAAAATATTGCTAGCAAGCTTACTTCTGGACAAAAGGTAAATCTAAGTCTTGATGGCAAGATCGTTGGACACATCAATGTTGCTAAGGTCTTTAAATTTGACGAGAGTATGAGGGCTAAAAATATATTTTTAGCAAATGAAGCTAGCAATGATAAAGAGCTAAATTTAGGCAAATACGGCATTAGTGGCGAATTTGAGCTTTATGATGAAAGTATGCAAATAAGCAAAAATGCACTAAACGATCTAATAAAAGAAGATGGCGCTAAAAAGATAACGGCGGTCTTCTTAACGGCTGATCCATTTAATAGAGCTCACGAGCGCCTTGTTAGAATGACTATTGATAAGGCTGATTTAGTAATCATTTTTTTAATACGAACACGTGAAGAAAAGCACGTTGATTACGAGATTAGAAAGCAAGTGCTAGATTATTTTATACAAAATTATTTACCAATAAAAAAGGTCTTTGTCTTTGCTCTAAAAAACACGACTCTTTTTAGCTCGCACGCAAATCCTACACTTGAGTGTATCGCTGCTTCAAGATTTGGAGCAAATAAGCTAGTGATTGGACAAAACCACTCAGGAATTGGAATGTTTTTTGATCACAATGAAGCTCATACGATTCTTGATATTTATAAAAACGACCTAAATTTAGAGGTAATCGTACTGCCAGAGCTAGTTTATTGCAACAAATGCAAGACGCTAGTTAGTACCAAAAGTTGCCCGCACGGACAACACCATCAGATCAAATATCATCCAGATGTTATCAAGGAGCTGCTATTTAACGGCATTATGCCACCAGCCATTCTTGTGAGGCCAGAAATTTCTGCACTAGTTTTAAGCAAACTCTTTACAAATCGCTTCAAAGACGTGCAAAAGCTTTGTGATGATCTTTTTGTAAATTCAGGACTGCTTGAAAACAAAACTGACCGTGACTTTTACGAAGAGCTTATGAAGCTTTATCAAACATCATCGATGACTTAAGGAAATTTATGCAAAAACTATTTTTAACTTTTTTTGGATTTGGACTTTTACCAAAAGCACCTGGCACTTGGGGCTCTATCGCTGGCGCTGTGGTAGCTTATTTTGTGCTTTATTTTTTATCATCAACCACGCTTTTTCTAGCTAGCATTTTGCTATTTTTGGTAAGCATTAGCGTTATAGATGATTTTGAAAAAAAGGTAAATTCTCACGATGAAAGTTTTATTGTTATAGACGAAGTTGCTGGAGTTTGGCTTGCTATTGCCATTAGTGGAGCTACGATCTCTCAACTCATACTCTCGCTTGTGCTTTTTAGAGTGCTTGATATTAAAAAGCCTTCCATCATCGGTAGGATCGACCGCAATGTAAAGGGCGGACTTGGCGTAATGGGCGATGATATGGCGGCTGGTTTTTTTGCTGGAATAATTAGCGCAATAATATACGGGGCTGCCATAAAATTTGGCATAACTTTGCCGTAAAAATATAGACTTTTGGCAAAGTTATATAGGCTTAAATATCTTTTATATAAATTTTAAGCAAGTCCTAGCTCATTTAAAACAGAACTTAAATTAACCGAGCTACTATTCTTGCTATTAAGATTTTTTTGCTTCTCTAGTAAAGCTTGATTAGCAAGTGCAACATTTAGCTCTTTGCGGTAATCGCTCAAAATTTTATCCATTATTTTAAGCAGCTCATTTTTTTGATCCTGTGTTTTTGCGGGATCATCTATGCCTAGAAGTTCTGTTAGCTCCTTTTTCTTTTGGGCTATTTTTTCTTCTATCTTGTTAGAATTTAGCTCGCTTATAAAACCAACTGCGCCAATTTCAGTAAGTCTTTTTTTAAACTGTTCAATCTTGTCTGAAATTTTTGCATCGCTTGCGATCTTATCCATAGCAAGGCTTAAAATTTCATCAAAACTATTTTTTTTATCCTTAGTTTTGTTTGAGCCTGATTGCAATAAATAATCGATTATGTCGTTATTTTGTACCTTCATATATCTCCTTTTTACTGTATTGAGATATATTTTATAAGCAAGATTTATTCCTAAAAGTTAATCTCTTTGGCTGTTTTTGCTTTTTGTAAGATAAAACTAGCAAACTCATCACTAAAATTTGGGCACCAAACAACCTTGTAGAAGCTAAAATTTAGCTCTTTTGCGATCTTTGCATACTCAATAACTAGCTCAAAAATGGTCTCAGAGTTATCTATACAAAAAGAGAGCGGATAGATAAGAGCCTTTTTACTCTTACACTTTGCCAAAATTTCATTTAGTGATGGCTCTAGCCATTTTACAGGCCCGAGACGCGACTGGTATGCTAAATTTATCTCTTTGAAGTTTAGTCCACTATCTTTTATCATTTTGCTTAGAATTTGCACATGCTCATTTATATGTTTTTCGTAGACATCACCTTTATCGATAATTTTTTGAGGCAACGAATGAGCCGAAAAGATAAGCTCCACATCGCTTATATCTATATTGTTTATGGCTTCATTTATGTGCGAGATTATGATTTTGTTGTAAATTTCATCATCATAAAATGGTCCGCAAAGCAAAATTTTAGCCTTTATCTCTAGCTCATCTTTTGCTTTTTTAAAGTCATCTAAACTCGAAGTTATTGTAGTTTGCGAATGATGAGGATAAAGTGGCAAAAGCACTATCTCATCAAAATTTTCGTATTTTTTAAGCACATCTTTTACAAACGGTGAAGTATAGTTCATCGCAAAATCAACTGCATCAAACTCATTTTGTAAGCTTGAAATTTTATCGCAAAGCTTAGCTGTAAGCTCGCAAATAGGCGATTTTCCACCTATTTGTTCGTAGTTATGCTTAGCCGTTTTTAGCCTACCTTTTGTGATCATAAAAGCTACAAATTTTCTTAAAAATTTATTCTTTATACCCAAAATATACGGGTCATTAAACATATTTTTTAGAAAAATTTCTACATCAGCAAGGCTATTTGCCCCACCCATATTCAAAAGCAAAAGTGCCTTTTTCATCAAAATAGCTCTTTGATTTTTATCGCATCATCAATGCTTGAAAGCTCGCTACTTTCGCCACTTTGACAAAGATCATAAAAGGCATCATATTGGGCTTTTATCTCATTATTTATGGGATCGGTTTTTAAATTCATCTGACCATTTTCATTTACTCTGTGAAGTTTGTAATCAATAAGATCGCCAAAATAAACACCTTCTTTGGCATTTACTTCTATTTTAAAACGTTCTAATGAACCACAAAAAGAATCAGTAATACTCACCAAAATTTGATTTTTCATTTTAATGTTTATTCCAACATTGTCGCATATTTTGGTATTTGTTTTATTTGCCTGAGTATAAAAAAAGCTGCAAATTTCACTATCTACTAAATTTTTCGCAAGGTCTATATCGCAAAGTGAAAGCTCATTTATAATATTTCCCTCACAAAGTGGTCTAAAATGCGCAATTGAAATGCTATAAATTTCTTCTTCTTTTAAAAGTGCCTTTTTTAATGAAACGATAGTTGGGTTAAAGCGCTCATCTACGCCAGTGCAAACTCTTACTTTATTTACTACCGACGCATATTTTATCTCTTTTAGTTCGCTCACACTTTTAAATATTGGCCTTGAAATCAAGATATTTTGGCAATATTTTGCACACTGACAAAAGGCCTCTACGATCTCATGTTGAGGCAAACAAAGTACGACAGCTTGTGGTTGGGCTACTTCTATAAATTTTTTAAACTCATCAAAAAACGGAGCTCTGCAAGCATCATCTCTATTTTCTTTATCAAAAACTCCACAAACTTCAAATTTGTCAGAACGCCTCAGCTCCATATAGTGCTGCTTGCCAACCAGATTGTATCCAACAATGCCAATTTTGAGTTTCACTAAAGACCTTTTAGTTATAAATTTTTAGGCTATTTTAATTGCAAATCGCTTTTAAACAAATAAATTTATAAAATATATTAAGCAAAAATTAATTTTGTATTTTTTTATAAATTTACAAACGATTTTTAGCTAAAATCGAGCAAAATTTAAAACTAACGAGGATAAAAATGCAAAATTTAGATATAAGAAAGGCATATCTTGATTTTTTTAAATCAAAAGGTCACGAAGTAGTAGCTTCTGCGCCACTCGTGCCAAACGATGCAACACTACTTTTCACAAATGCTGGCATGGTGCCATTTAAGAGCATTTTCACAGGCGAAGTGCCACGCCCAACACCACCTATTCGCACTAGCTGTCAGACCTGCATAAGAGCTGGTGGCAAGCACAATGACCTTGATAATGTTGGCTACACAGCACGCCACCACACATTTTTTGAGATGCTTGGCAACTTTAGCTTTGGCGAATACTTCAAAAAAGAGGCGATCGCTTATGCGTGGGAATTTGTCACAGAGGTGCTAAAACTACCAAAAGATAAGCTTTATGTAACCGTTCACGAAAGTGATGATGAAGCATTTGAAATTTGGAGCACTCACATCGCAAAAGAGAGAATTTACCGCTTTGGCGATCACGATAACTTCTGGCAGATGGGTGATACTGGACCATGCGGCCCTTGCAGCGAAATTTTTTACGATCAAGGGGCTGAACACTTCAATACGCCTGAAGATTACATGGGCGGCGACGGTGATAGATTTTTAGAGATTTGGAATCTTGTTTTCATGCAGTATGAAAGAAGCGCCGATGGCAAACTAAGCCCACTACCAAAGCCAAGCATTGACACTGGCATGGGACTTGAGCGCGTTACTGCTATCTTACAAGGTAAATTTAGCAACTACGATAGCACACTTTTTATGCCACTAATTAGCGAAGTAGCAAAGCTTTGTGGCAAGCCATACGTCTATGAAAGTGGTGCTAGCTACCGCGTCATAAGCGATCACATCCGCTCAGTCACATTTTTGCTAGCTCAAGGTACGACATTTGATAAAGAAGGCCGTGGCTACGTGCTTCGCCGCATATTACGTCGTGCGATCCGCCATGGATACTTGCTAGGCATAAAAGAGCCATTTATGTATAAGCTTGTCGATAAAGTTTGCGAGCTTATGGGCGAGCACTACACCTATTTAAATGAGAAAAAAGCGGCTGTAAAAGAGCAGATCAAGCTTGAAGAAGAGAGATTTTTGGCGACAATCGCTAGTGGCTTGGAGCTATTTGAGAGCGAGCTTAAAAATACAAAAGAAATTTTTAGCGGAGAGGCTGCGTTTAAGCTTTATGACACATTTGGCTTCCCACTTGACCTAACAGCTGATATGCTTAGAGAAAAAGGCTTAAAAGTCGATGAGGCAAGGTTTGATGAGCTTATGAGCGAGCAAAAAGCACGTGCAAAAGCTGCTTGGAAAGGCAGTGGCGATAAGAGCGCAAAGGGCGACTTTAAAGAGCTACTTGAAAAATTTGGTGAGAATAAATTTATAGGCTACGAAGAGCTTAAGAGCAAAAGCAAAATTTTAGCCCTGCTTGATGAAGAATTTAAAAATGTAGATAGTCTAGACGCTGGTAAAGAGGGCTGGGTGATGTTTGATGTCACTCCATTTTACGCTCAAAGTGGCGGTCAGTGCGGCGATAGCGGTAAGATAGTGGGTAAAGCAAATGTGCTTGATACGCAAAAATTTCATGGGCTAAATTTATCTTTAGTAAAAACTAGCGCGGCGCTAAAAGTTGGCGATGAGGTAGAGCTTGAAGTTGGCAGCGATAGAGCCCAGATCGCGCGACATCACAGCGCCACACACTTACTTCACGCAGCCCTTAGAAACGTGCTTGGCACGCATATCGCTCAAGCTGGCTCAAATGTCGAGGCAGATAGGCTAAGGTTTGACTTCTCACATCCAAAGGCACTTACTAGCGAAGAAATTTCAAAGGTCGAAAACCTTGTAAATGAGTGGATACTAAATGGCGCTAACTCAAAAACAGAACTTATGAAGCTTGAAGATGCTAAAAATAGTGGAGCTATCGCACTATTTAATGAAAAATACGCTGATGATGTAAGAGTCGTTAGCTTTGGCGACGTCAGCAAAGAGCTTTGCGGTGGCACACACGTAAAAAATATAGATGAGATAGGATCATTTTTCATCACAAAAGAGAGTGGCGTAAGTGCTGGCGTTAGGCGTATCGAGGCTGTTTGCTCAAGGGCTGCGCTAAATTTAGCAAGATCATTTAGAGCTGAGATTGATGAGCTAAAAGATGAGCTAAAAAGTACCGAGCCACTAAATGCGGTCAAAAAGCTAAAAAATGAATTAAGAGTTTTAAAAGATAAACTAAAAAATGCTAAAAATTCTCATGAGCTAGTCTATTTAGATATAAATAAAACCAAACTTTGCGTCACAAGCGTAGATGGTGGAGATATAAAAACCTTGATAGATGAGTTTAAAAATGAGCATGAAAGTGCTGCTATTTTACTGATCCAAACAGATGAAGAGGGTAAAATTTCTCTTGCAGCTGGCGTTAAAAATGCTCCTTTAAAAGCAGGTGCTTGGGTAAAATTTGCAGCGCAAATCCTAGGTGGCAATGGCGGTGGCAAAGATGACTTTGCAACAGCCGGTGGCAAAGATGCATCAATGATAGAAGATGCGATAAAAGACTCACTTGAGTACGCAAGGCAAGCTTTAGAAAAATGAGTCATTACGATATAGCTTTTATAAAATTTGACCAAGTAGTACTATTTTTGCATGTATGCTTTGTAGCTCTTTTTGTGGGGCTACAAGCCGGTCTTGTGCTTGTTGGAAGTTACTTTATAAAAAATAAATTTGAAGACAAGGAACGCTATCACATCTTACTTCACATTATAAGACGCTTTGGCATTGCGATTTTCATACTAATCCTTTTCGTGATAGCGACAAGTGTGGTTATAATTTTTGGATTTTATGATGCAAATTTGACAAATCCTATGGCAAGTGCAATGGTAGCAACAAAATGCGCAATAGAACTATTTTTGCTATTAAATTTAAGCTATATATTTTATAGATACAAAAAGGCCTTAAAAGCACTAAGATCGCATGAAATGATCGAGCTAAACGAAAGTTTGATCGTTATAATTTATTACTTCACACCGCTAAATTTATTAGCTTCACTAGCAGCCATTTATCTTGGCATAAGCTATAAGGTATTTTTATGATAATACTCGCTTCAAGCTCACCAACAAGGGCAAATTTATTAAAAGATGCTGGCATAAATTTCACTCAAATTTCTTTCCAGTTTGACGAGAGCAAGATAGAAAAAAATGTAAAGCCTGAAATTTATGTCCAAAACGTCGTAAAAGCTAAAAAAGAACAATTTTTAAAAGAAAATATAGGTCTTAAAAATTTACTCTTTGCGGATAGCTGTGTAGCGTGTGGAGATAAAATTTTAGGTAAAGCAAAGGATGAAAAAGAAGTGATTGCCATGCTAAATTTACAAAGTGGCAACGAATGCAGCGTCTATACGGCGATGATATTTTTAGGCGAATTTGAGCTTATAAACGTAAGTAGGACTACATATAAATTTAAAAAATTTGACGAGCATGACCTTAATGAATACATAAAAAATAATGAGTGGCAAGGCAAGGCTGGAGCCATGACGATAGAAAATTTTAATAAAAAATATATCATCTCCCAACACGGCGAAACTAGCACGGCCATGGGGCTAAATTTAAAAATATTAAAGGCATTTTTATGAAATATATCTTGGCATTTATCTTTATAGTTGCCATTTCGCTTGGCGGAGCATTTTTATATTTTTATTCGCAAGTTAGATTTGATGCTTACGCTATTATTGATTATAAACCAAAGCTTACAACTCAAATTTTTGATAGAAACAACGAACTCATCGCAAATATCTTTGAAGAAAATAGAATTTACGTAAAATATAACGACATCCCACCGCGTGTCATAGAAGCACTCGTGGCTATCGAGGATACGAGCTACTTTGAGCATGGTGGCATAAACGTAGAAGCCATGGCAAGGGCTGCCATAAAAGATATTAAAGCTAGAAAGCTAGTAGAGGGAGCTTCAACACTAACACAACAGCTCATTAAAAATTTGGCTCTAAGCCGTGAGAAGAAATTTACAAGAAAGATAAAAGAAATCGTGCTTGCCATGAAGCTTGAAAGCGAGCTTAGCAAAGAAGATATCATCGAAAGATACCTAAATCACGTCTATTTTGGGCATGGCTACTACGGCATAAAAACAGCAGCTGAGGGATATTTTAGAAAAGAGCTAAATGAGCTAAGCATAAAAGAGGTTGCCATGCTAGTTGGCTTGCCAAAAGCGCCAAGCACCTATGATCCTACAAAGCACCTTGACCTATCACTTAGCCGTGCAAATAGAGTGCTTGAGAGAATGTATAGCATCGGCTGGATAAACGAGGACGAGTACCGTAAAGGCGTGCTTGAAGAGCCAGCAGTCTTTGACGATACTCTCACAAGAAACAAAGCCCCTTACGTAGTCGATGAGATAATAAAAGAGGCTTCAAAGAAATTTGACGATATAAAAACTGGCGGCTATAAGATACAAAGCACAGTTGATCTAAACGTTCAAAAGATCGCTCAAGAAGCTCTAGTCTATGGCTACAATGAAATTTTAAAGCGCGATAAAAAAGCAAATGCAGAAATCCTAAATGGAGCTATAGTAGTCACTCATCCACAAAGCGGTCAAATTTTGGCACTAATTGGCGGTATCGACTACGCAAAAAGCAGCTATAACCGCGCCACTCAAAGCAAGCGCCAGCCAGGATCTAGCTTTAAGCCATTTATCTATCAAATAGCACTTGATAGTGGCTACTCAGTCGTTTCTCAAGTGGCTGATATCGCCAGGACATTTGACATGGGCAATGGCAAAGAGTGGACGCCAAAGAACTATAGCGGCGGTTTTCAAGGATATATCACTATAAAATCAGCCATAACCCAGTCGCGTAACCTCGCAACCATAAATTTGCTAAACGATCTTGGTCTTAGCTCAGTTAGAAAACAGCTTACGGATATGGGCTTTAACGATATCCCAGAAAATTTATCTATCGCACTTGGAAGTTTTGGGATTTCACCACTTGATTTTGCGAAATTTTACTCGATGTTCCCAAATGAGGGCGAGATGGTTGAGCCAACACTTATTAGGCATATAGAAAATAGCTTTGGGGCTTCGATGGACTATGAACCACAAAGAAAACAGGTACTAAAACCAGAACAAGCATTTTTGATGACGACACTTCTTCAAAATGTCGTAAATAACGGCACTGGACGCAACGCTAAAATAAACGGTATCCAAATAGCAGGCAAAACCGGCACAACAAACAATAACATCGATGCTTGGTTTTGTGGCTACTCGCCTGATATCGAAGCGATAATCTGGTACGGAAATGACGACAACAGCCCTATGAAAAAGATTGAGGGTGGTGGTAGAACAGCCGCACCTGTGTTTAAGAAATTTATGGAAGGCTACATTAAGCTTTATCCTACTTTAAGACGTGTATTTGAGCAGCCAGATGGTGTTTATAAAGGCTATTATGGAGGCAGTGACGAATACTACACAAACGACTCGCCACTACCTCAAAATATACCGGCAAATGACATCATACAAGATCAAGAAAACGATGGATTATTATTTTAGGAAGATAAGATGAGGATTAAAATTTTACTTTGTTTAGTAGTCGCAAGCATTGTATATGGCGCCAACCTAAATACAGCCAGTAAAAACGAGCTAATGGAGCTTGGGCTAAGTAAAGGCCAGGCGTTAAATATTATAAAATACAGAAAAGCCCATAAATTTAAAAGTATCGATGAGCTTGAAAGAGTCCAAGGTATTGGCTTTAACGATATGCAAAAAGTTAAAGAAAAACTTAGCATAAAAGAGAATGCGAAAGTCAAAAAAACTGAAGCAAAAAACTCCAAAGGCAAGAAAAAATAATCTTATTTTTATTTGAAATTTCTAGCCATTTACATTTGAGTCCTATTATTATGGCTTTTTATAAAATAATCCACTCTTTTTTTATACTCTTTTTCTTATATTTGCAATTATTTTTATCTTAGTTTTTGTTGGCATTTAATGAGCTTAAATCAAGAGCAAAAATTATCTCATTTTCTATAGTTGCAATAGCTATCATATTGTGAGGGGGTATAGAAAATGAGAGTGAGAAATTTTAGCGCGATATTTTTGAAAGCGCGTAAAATAGGTACTTTAAAAAGATTCACTCTCAGTTGTAACGCAAGAATTCAGCTAAAAGAAAAATCCCTATAATCCCAAATCGTCCGTTTTGTCCCAAATTTAAGGAAATTTTTAAACACTACAAGTGTATATAAAGCCCAAATAAACGCACTTTAAAGAGTGTTTAAAACGTCCCAAAATTCATCCCAAAAAATCCTATTGCTTACTAAATTTTGACGATTTTGGCTTAAGGTTCTCAGAAAATTTGGTTGTAAAAAGCAAGAAAAATGGCGATTAAGGAACAGAATTTTTATAAAAATGTTCCTTAATTAAGCTTAATGTTCCTTAGTGTTATTAACACACAGAGAATAGCGCTTTACGATTAAGGAACACAATAATTTTAAATACCAAATACTTGATAAAACTTAAAAAAATATCAATAACTGATTAAGGAACATTTTAAGTTTTAATTTATGTTATACTCTTGATTACACGACCTAGCACATAAAAAATTTCTTGTGTATCACTTTTGAGCTCGTAGCTACTATACTCTGGGTTTAGACTTCTTATACACATATTGCCATTTTGACCCACTTGAAGCATTTTTACCATTAAAATATTGTTATAGTTGATGACATAGAGTCCATCGCCCACAAAATTTTCGGTAATATCAAGTATCACCCAGTCGCCAGGGTGCAATTTTGGCAACATGCTATCGCCAACAACTTGTGTCATCCTAAGCTTATCCTCTTTAACTGGAAATTTAAAGAGATCCCTTGGGATAAAAATTTTTTGCTTTGTATCGAAAACATCAATACCATCTATGTCTGAAGACGTTCCAGCACTTACATTGTGGCTTAAAACCCTAATATGATACCCATCATTATTCACGTTATGTGTATTTTTTTCATTATCCTTGCCTAGCAAAATATAATCTATAGATATTTTTTCTTTTCTGGCTATATCAAGTATTTTCTCAAGAGCAATAGTATTTCTACTTTTCCAATTGCTTAATGTATTTGGCCTTATGTCATATCTTTTACAAAAATCAGCATCGTTTTTAATGTCTAGCTTTTTGTAAATTCTTCCCAAAATAGTATCTATCTTATCCATATTGTGAGTTCCTTTCAAAAATATACACAAAACGTATTGACTTTATTCACAAGTTGTGATACAATTCTTTCAATCTTTTGAAATTATAGCTTAAAAAAGATTAAATTTTTCAAAGGTTTGAAACAATAGTTCTTTTATTTATCATTGTTAATAAGACTTATCCAAAAGGAAACACTATGAAATGCAACAAGCAAGAAACTCACCCAAAGATTGCGAAATGCCAGCCTAAGGTAGTTTGCAAGGATATTGCAAAGGAGTTTGAAAGAGAGTTGGCTCGCATAAGACTTGAGATAAAGACTGCGCGCCTTAGCGACTTAAATGATTTTTGCTTCATCGGATGCAATTACTTCAAATTTGACGGACATGATTTTGACCGTATAGAAAGAGCCGTTGAAAATAAGCTTATAGAGATAAAGCAAGATCTAAAAAGTGCAAAAGTCCCTAAGAAGTTCATTAATGCCATCTTAAAAGATAAAGCAAAAAAGCTCAAAAAACGAGAAATCGAAAGGCGAGCCTTTTATCAGGAAGCTATAACTCTATCAAAAAGATAGTCTACGGCGCTCATCGTAAAGCATGGGCGCTTTTCCTGATTTTTCCAGTTCGTCCAGCTTTGAATTAAGGCTATCTATCTCTTTAAATAAAGGGAAAAACAGTCTGTTTTGAACGCTCTTTTTTGGGAACGGCGAACTATCTGGGCTAGATAGAAAGCTATTTTTGTTTTCTATCTTTATCTTTTTATTTTTGAGAATTTTAGGAATAAAGAAAAAATCCTCATTTAAAAAAGGTATTAGCAGCACTTTGGTTTTTATCTCTATGGATAAAGATAGCTGCGATGCGATGTCGCCGTCTTTACTGTGAGCTAATATACCGACGTAATCGGTAGAGTCTGATACTAGCTGATATTTGGGATGATAGTTGAGAGCCACTTTGTGCATTTTTTGAAAACAAGAAGCGTAAGCGTTTAGATTAATGATGCCCTCATGTATATACTCGTAAGCATCTACCAGATCAGGTCTAAAATGTTTCATCGTTTTAAGATTGTCTTTTAAATCTATCGCTCGATGTTCGTTAAATCTAAGTCCATGAGTTTTATAGCAAAAATATAGCATTTTTCAAGTCCTTGTTTTGAATTTTGAAGTTTGCAAATCAAATTTTACATACAAGGGCTTTAAAAATACTATGAGTCTTATTAACAATGATAAATAAAGAAAGGAGCAAAAATGATAAAGCGATATTTCATCGAAAACTGCATCAGTATCCGTCAGTGGGCTAAGAAACATAACCTTGATGAGCGCACCACGTATTATGTGATAAACGGCGAGATCACGGGAAGCAAAAACAATTCAAGAGGCAAAGCAAAAATGGTATTTGAAGCATTGGTAGCTGAGGGTATCATTGATGAGCTACCTGAAAATTTGAAAGAAGAGAAGGCTAGTTAATGCTTTATGTTGAAACGCAGGTTGCTTCACTAGTCTTTGGTGTTTGTGAGAGAGGTCTAAGACTAGCCACCCAACGTAATTCCACCAAATACCCCTTCCTCCGCTTGCAAGAAGCTGGCATCAGAAGTCGCGGTGGTGTAAAGCTACTCTTTGAAGTAGAGATCGCTGACATCAGCTCTCTTGTAAGAGCCAAAAAGCTAAGCAGCGATATTGAAATTTATGTGCCTGATAATGGTGCGCAAAGTAAAAACGGACTAAAAATGATGAAATTTAGCGAGATCAAGAAGGTCAAAGTAAATAATAATGACAGCAACAAGCAAGATGAAGGCGACATATATCTTGAAGCTAGCGAGGAAGAGATTGTCGAAGCAAGAAGGAAACGAGACATCATAAAAAGATATGAGACGAGCGATCTGTCCTCTAAAAAGTTTTGTGAAAGCGAAGGCATTAGCGAGGCAAACCTTTTTAGATGGCAAAAAGCCTATAAGGAGCAAAATTTACGCGGTCTGCTTGATAGGCGCGGCAAAAAGAAGGGCTCACATAAGCTTGAAGAGTGGATGAAGGATTTTATACTCACTAAATTTAGAGCTTACGGGGCTGGTGATCTAAACATCACACAGCTTTGGAAAGAGCTTCATTTCGAATATGGTAAGCGAACAGGTAAATTCAGTGCACCTGACTTTCTTCAAGGCAAGGTAACGCCACTATTCGATACTGGCGTGATCAGTAGGTTTTTAAAAGAATATAAAGCCAAGAACATACTAGACACCATCGTCTCAACCAAAGGCATAGATAAAACCATAAGCTACCTTGACCCGGCTCACGGCACACAAGGCATATTCGTGACTAGACGAAATCAGTGCTGGCAGATAGACAGCTCAAAGCTCGATGTCATCGTGCGAGACGGCAAAGGTGGAGTGCAGGTAAGACCAAATATCCTTTCTATCATAGACGTATTCAGCGGTAGATGCGTGGCAACTTTGGCTGAGACCTCAAACGCATTAGGCATAACTCGCTTACTTTGGAGAGCTATTGAGCTTTTGGGCAAGCCTGAGTGTATAAAAGGCGATAACGGTAAAGACTACATAAGTAAAGAATTTCAAGACCTGCTTGAAGGTCTTGGTATAGACTATGACGCTTCAAGAGCCTATCATGGCAAAGACAAAGCCTTTGTCGAAAGACATTTTGGCACGATTCAGCGAAGCAAGATGGCCCATACTCCGGGCTATATAGGCGGAAGTGTTGCAAAGCGCGAGAACATAGAGCAGCAAACCCCTAAAAAAGAACGACATGCAAAAGACGAATATGGTTGGATAAAAAAGACCAATCAAAAACATCTACTAACGTATGATGACATGAGGAAGCGATTTGAAACGGCTGTGCTTGAGTGGGATATAACTGCCGTAAAACGCAAAAAGAATTCTCCTATACAAAGATGGAATAGCGACGATACACCGCTAAAAACTATTGAATATGAGAGATTTTTACTCTTTGCCGGTAGTAAAGGCATCCATAAAGTCAGCAAAAAAGGCATAACGATCGATAAGATAACCTATGTATCGCGCATGCTGCCTGATGTCAGGACAGAGGTTAGAGTAAGCGTGAATATAGACAACGTGAGCGAGGCATTCATATATACGCTTGATGGAGAGTTCATCTGTAAAGCCACAGATAGTAGCTTGATGCAGCTTAGAGCGGATGAATTTAAGATTGCCAATAGACTATTCAATGACAGGTTAAAAGCAGTAAGAAAAGGGGTAAGTCAAGCAAAACTGAGCGAATTCACAAAACTAAATGTGGATTATGATCTGGCTCAAATGCAAACAGCTCATCAAGAAGCGCTCAAAAAAGAAAATAAGATTGTTGAAAACTCAAATATCGATAGTATTAAAGAAGCCATAGCGCAGCAAGAGGCTGTTAGTGAGATAACAAGCGCAAAATTTGATTACTCTAAAATTGAGATAACAGGCGAAGTAAAGAGAAATGCCAAAAGGAGCGTTCTTGACATGGCGATAGATAAGGCCAGCGGTGAATAAAGCCTTTTAAATGCGTTTTAACAGCGCTTTAAACGTATTTAAAAGATTTTAAATTTTAAAGAAAGGAGCTAATTATGGAATTAGCAAACAAAATAAGCGAATTTATAAAAGCCAACGAAAAAGACGGCATGAGTCAGAATAGATTTGCTGCGGCTTTGGGGATCAACCCCGCGTATATTTCAGGATATTTGAAGAAAGGCTCTAACTACAAGTATGCAGACAAGGTAGAAGAGCCAGCAAAAAATTACATCAACAATTTTATCAAAAAAGTGGATGTAATTCAAGACGAGCTGCCTTTTATAAGGACAAAAGACGCCAAAAGCATACATGCGGTCATCAATTGGGCGGTCAGAGATAGAGATATGGCGATGATCTCGGGAGTAGCAGGAAGCGGTAAAACAAGAGCTATAAAAGAATACGTAAAAACTCATCCTGATAGCATCTTGATAGAAGCTACGATCAATACTTCGGCAAAGAGCCTATTTAAAATTTTAGCTCATGAGCTTGGAATAAACGATAAAGGCAGTATCGATGATCTGGTGCGTCAAAGCGGCGAAGTCCTAAAGAAAGTCAGCAAGACCATAATCATAGACGAGGCCGAGCATTTGCCTTACCGCGCGCTTGAAAGCTTGCGCAGGATGCACGATTTTAGCCGCGCTACTCTGGTGCTTGTGGGTACGAACAAGCTACTAATAAATTTAACCGCTTCAAAGAGCGGAAACGAGCTAGAACAGCTAAGCTCGAGAGTCGGAAATAAATGGATACTAGGCGGACTTTCCTACGTAGACGAAGACAAGAAAAAGATAAGAGACGATCTAGAAGCTGTTTGTAAAAACTTCGGCGTAACGCAAAAACCATGCATCGATCTAATAGAAACGCTAGCTAAAGGAAATTTTAGAAAGACCGAAAAGCTGCTAAGAAGGGCGAAGATGCTAAGCGAATACGCAAAGACCCCTATAAATGAAGACGTAGTCAAAGAGGCTACGAAGATGCTGCTTTTATAGTTGTAACGGTTGTAATAGTTGTAAGGAGTAAAAAATGATGAACGTAACGATGGATTATCTTGAAAATCGCGCGGCGGAACGAACTCAGGCGGCTGGGCTAGTTAGACTGGTAAGAGAATTTGAAGAAAAAGGATTTGAAATGAGAGTAAGTGCTAAAGGTGAACTATGGGGCATAAGGCGCGGAAACATGATAAAGGGTCAAAAAGCAGACTACTCAAAGAGCATGTTTAAGTTAGTAGGTAAATATATCATAAGAACCGCCGACGGTAAAGTAATCGATACGGCAGCTTAAATTTGGTTTTTCGGGAGCTCTACGGAGCTTCCTATAAAGTTAAATTTTAAGAAAGGAGAACAGATGAAAACAGCAAGACTCGTCTTTGTTTCTACGCCTTATGCTAGCATCGAGTGCAAAGATAAAGACAGAAACTATTATGCAAAGCAAATAGCGCAGCAGGCTTGCGCTATCGTTAGGCAAAACGGCTACGAGCCTATCTCACCCGTGCTTGCGTGGATGGATGTATATAGCGAGCTTGAGCGTGAAAGAGTAATGAAAAACTGTGAAGAACTGCTTAGAGTGTGTAGCTACTACTATCGCTATCCATGCAAGTGGAACGATAAAAGCGATGGTGTGGCACAAGAGACGGCGTGGGCCAAAGAATACGGCCTAAGCGAGCTTAAATTTAGTTTGTTTGAGTAATAGGGCTAATAAAAATTTTTAATGAGGAGTAAAAGATGCAAATAAATAGTTTTAGCGATGTTGATGTTGCCTTAAAAAGGCTTTGTGAGGTAAGCGTAGGGATAGAGAAGATAAACGGAGAAGTAACGCTTGAGTGCAACCGCATAAAAGAAGCTAGAAAAAGCGAAGTCGAAAGGCTAGAAAGCGAAAAAAGCTACATAGAGCAGCAAATAACGCTTTTTTGCGAGGATAATAAGGCCCAGTTTGCCGAAAAACGCTCAAAAGAATTTACTTTTGGCGAGATCGGCTACCGCATAAGCAAAAGCGTAAGAGTACCTAGCGTAAAAGCCAAGCTTGAGAGTTTGCTAAACTCCATAAAGGCGTTTGGGCTAGGTAAAGAGTGCATTATATACGAGGAAAAGCCTAACAAAGAAGCGCTTGCAGAGCTAAAAGACGAGGATTTGGTAAAGCTCGGTCTTAAAAGGGTGGTAAAAGATAATTTTAGGATAGTGCCTAAAATAGAGAGCTTGGAGGTAGGAAAATGAACGAGATAAAGAGCGATTTTCAAATTTATTGGTGCGACTTTAAAAGGTTAAAAGACGACAAAAATAGGCTTTTGCCTAGATTCGTAAGACGAGCGAAGCTAAGAATTCGCGTTAAAGGGCTTTAAGCCCTTTAAAGAGCGTTCTAAACCACTTTAACGCTCTTTAAAAGGTTTAATTTTAAGGAAAGATGGTTTGACAACTAAGCAAAAAATTCACCTCAATAATCTACACGCAAAAAAGAGATCATTGTATCAAGCTAGACTTAATAATGTCCTAAGCTACGATCTTAGTTTTTACCGCTTTAAAAACGGAAAGCTAAACGTGTCAAAACTAGCTAGGTGTAGTGGTTTAAGCCGTGGATTTTTAGAAAAAGAGCTGTGGAAAAAAGGATTATAATGAGCGAAATTTTCGAGTTTTTAAAAAGTTCTAGCCTAACCAAGGATAGTTTCAACGAAAAGGTCGAGTTTTTGATAGAGGGCTTTTTAGTAAAGCAGCTAATCACACTGATCTACGCGGACGGCGGCACGGGCAAAAGCTATATGGCCTTTGCTCTAGCTAAAAAACTTTGCAAAGAGGGTCAAAGGGTGTTTTTTATAGACTACGACAACCCCGTAGGCGTACTAAAACAGCGCGGCGTAGATAGGCTACTTATAGAAAGCTACGAGAATATGAATTATATCCAGCGCTCTACTTTGGAGCTTTGCGGATTTGAACTTGTTCTAAAGCTAGAAGAAAACGCCGTAGGTAAAGCTTATAAAGATTGCGTTTTTATACTAGATAGTTTGCGTGATTTCGTAGACATCAACAATGATAACCGTATAAATAGACTATTTGGTGCGCTTAAGAATTTACGCGAAGCGGGAGCTACCGTGATCATCCTGCACCACTCTAACAAAGACGGTAAAAACTATCAAGGCAGCAACCATATAAGAAATTCTCTCGACATTATGTATCATCTATTAAAACGCCCTAGCAAGGAAAACGAGTTAAATTTCTTACTTGAAGTAGCCAAAGAAAGAGCCGGAGTAAAAGATAGCGGTTTTTGTGTAAAAACGCTAAATTTAGAACTAAACGAGCTTGACGTGGAAGTAGCTAGAATGAGTGAATACGAGCTAAATTTTACCACTCTAGCGCAAAAGATACTAGCCGGCGGCGAGGCAAACAAGACCGAGCTGCTAAACGCTATGAATTACGAAAAAGACGATAGAACGGCTAGGGATTGCCTCGATAAATTCGACGGCAAGCTATGGTTTAGCCGTAAAATGGGCAAGAGCGTGATATATAGTTGTAAATCAGAGACTACAACCGATACAACTATTACAACTATGAGAGAAAATACCTTAAATTTGGCGGTTTAGAATGAATACGAGCGAGCTTAAAAAGTACTATATCAAGATAATACAAACGTTAAAGCACAACTATTTCGTGGACGACGAGTGCAGGAAGGTGTATTTACAAGCGCAATTCGGCAAAGATAGCTTGACGCAACTAAGCGTTGAAGAGCTTAGAAGCGTGCTAGAAGTCGTGGGTTATAAACCCTATAAAGGCGCAAATTTTAAAAGACCTGCGCGAAAAACCAAAGCAACCCGCAAAACCAAAGCACACAAAACGTCTAATCATTCTTTTGTAGCCGGCGAAGATCTAATGCCCGCTAAAGGAAGCCTATACGCCACTAAAAAACAACTTGAAACTATTGCCGGTATCTGGGAAGAGATAGCCAACGTAAAAACGGGTATGGCTCTAAGAGAGTTCATTTTTAGGATAGTTAAAATCAGGCCTTTGCATCTTAAATTTTTGTCAAGGACTGATGCTGCCGACGTCGTGCAAGCCCTTATTCAAATGAAAGACAAATACAAATGATAAATAGCTTTGATCTATTCGCCGAGTTTTACAACCGCGTCAAAGAGAGCGAAAACATGGCCGACATCATCAAAGAATACGGCGGAGCCAATATCTACGTACCCAGCTACAAAGGTACGTTTAGGAATTACGATATACTCAAAGAATACGAAGAAGGTATTAAGCTAGGCAAACCAAGCCCGGCCGTCATTCGCGAGATCGCCGCAAAACATAACCTAAGCTATAACAGCGTTTGTGCCATAACCAAAGAGTTAAGAGAGCCTAGTTTGTTTTAATATAGCCATAAGAAGTAGCATAAGTTGATGATTTAATGTGATTTTTGGTAAAATAACAAATTGACTTCAGCCTTGGCTATCAAAGGAATATTGGTGGATATAAATACTATCGATGATATAATGCAATTAGAACAAATGTTGTTTAATGGTGAAAATGTAGAAATTAGAAATGTTGGTAATATAACACATACTATAAAATTAAGTGGTGGTAGATTTAGCGATTATGATATAAACTATATCAATGCTGATATAGCAAAAATTGTATTATCATATCAAGATAGTTTTTATAAAATCGTCTCTATTTTAGAGAAAGATTTTGACATTAAAGACATAGACAAAAATCAATTAATCAAATTTAAACTCGAAAGAGGTAGCTTGGATTTGATTGGTGATTTTGTTAAAAATATGTTAGAGGCAATGAAAAACATGGAAAGCAAAGATAAAAAACAAGTTCTTGTTGCAATAATAATTGCTATATTGTTGGGTGCTTCATTTGCAACATATATTTCATACCTTAGAGATATAAATAATACAGAAGCTGAGAGAGAAAATCGCCAAATAATAGCAAGATTGGCGTCAAATCAAGATATGCAAAAAGCTGTTAATGCGCCAAAAATAACTACCGCTAGCATCTTAAAAGACGATGAGAGTGCCAAATTTAATGCCCAAGAACAGGTGATCACAAATTCAAACAAGCAGGATTATAATTTCAGAGAAATCATAGACACTACGACGACTCAAGATACTATTGATGAATTTGTAATACTAGGTTACGAAAAAACTCTCGGAGGTGATAGAAAATTCAAAATGAGCGTGCATGGCACTATACGACAAGTAAGTGCAAATCTAATAAGTGCTGATGATCGCATAAGGCTAGCTATGGCTATTGAGCGTGGGGATAGCATAAAATTAAGGATAAGAACTGTAAAGGAATATAACAAAATAACAGAAGTAACTATCCTTGATGTTATACAAACACCAGCAACTTCATCGACAAAAAACTAAGCTACAGCTTAGTTTTTTTATTTCAACTTCTCTACCATAAATTCTATCGTTGCATCTTCGATAGCCTGCTTCGTCCTATTTGGCAAATGTCCACTTTTATCTACCGGCAAGAACGGGCGAGCCGCGATTCTTACGTTTTTACTTTGTCCCGCCTTATTGGTGCCGAATTGATGAACTAACCCGTAAGCAAAGCCGTTTTTATTCGTATTATTAGATACCGTGGCTTTTTTATTGTCTGCTTTAACTATCCATTTATCCGCCAAATTTCCGTCCGATCTTAAAATATTAGATGACTTTCCTAGTTTTTGTTTTTGCCTAATCGTACTAGGTTTCAAGGCCTGCCATTTTTGTCCGAACGGACTGCTCTCGTTCTCAAAACTAGCTTCTATTTCGTTTTGTAAGATATTGCCTAACGTTTGCATTAGCGGCTTGGTTTTTTTGTCGATATTTTGCAGAGATTTTAGCTTCGTTTGCAGCTCTTCTAGGCCTTTAACTTCTATCATTGCGTTTGTCCCCTTGAAATGTGGTATAATTACACAAAGTAGATAAGAGATGGCCCAGATTTGGCAGGGTTCCAGTTGCAAAAGCAAGCTGTATATGACTTGGGTTCGATGCCCGGCCTTATCTACTTTATCTTTATATATCTTTTTTTATCTTTCAAAATAGCTTTATAATTTTCTACGGGTATCCTCGTAATAGTCGCTATAAAATTATCGGTTTTAAATTTTTTAAGCGTATAGTCTAGGCGGATGACGGCGTAATTTACCATGTTATCGTTTTGTAGGCTATTATAAAAATATAGTAAAACATTGTCCTTTTTATCGTAAAATACGCGTTTAGCTTCGTCAAATACGCCTACTACGGCTTTTATTTCATCGATATTGGGCTCTTTTCCCTTCGGCTTGCTATCTCTCGTGATGTGCGAGATAGTGTTTTGATAAACGGCTATACTGGATGCTTTGGGCTCTACGTCGATGATTTTTAGATTTTTCTTGATACTTTGCTTTAACTCCCCTACTTGAGCCACCTGATAAATTTTATCTTTGATAATTTTACCGCCAATTACGGCATTTACCATATCATCTAAGCTTTTTTGCCAAACATAAATATCTCTTTCGTGCTCGAAGTTTTCTAATGTCTGCTTTAAATTTTTCTTTGCAAGAGTTGAAGTAATGGCGCCCAAGGTCTTATTTTGCTTATCTTTTAAAATTTCGTCTGTCTTATCGATTTTACCTGGGTTGTATCTAAAATCTTTTTCTGCAGCTTGTGGCAAAAAAGAGCCATCTGCAAGCGGCACGATGCCCCTAGCTACGCATTCGGCCTCTGTAAGCACCTGCACCTTGCAGCGGCACCCCCAACCGTTTGGCGGATAATTGGTATCCCAAAATTTATCCGTCTTGGGCAGGGTCTTGCCGTGAAGCTTCCTGTGGGCTTCTCTGGTCCTGCCGTCTAGCACGGCGGTATAGCGGAAGTATTCGCCTAGGCTTTGCATCTGGCTTTCATACCTAGCCTTGGCGTAGGCCGTTCTCATGTTGGTATTAAATATAGTCCTTAGCCGCCTATTGCCTACGTAAATTTCTTTTTCTTCGCCGGTCTTTGGGTCTTTTACCTTGATATTTCCTAGCCAGCCTTTCTTTGCAAGCATAGGCTTTACGCTCTTTTTCCACTCGTCAAACCCAACGCCCTCTTTAAAGGCTTTGGCGAGCGAAGCCTGCGTATCCTTTAAAAGATCTAAATTCATCATCTTTGCGACAGTAAAAGCCTTTTTATGGGCGTCGTGCATGATCTCGTCGTAATCAAAGTGTGCTTCTGGCTTTTTGCTCTTTAAATATTCATAAACCGCCGTAGGCTCCTCGAAAAAACTAAAATTCATCTAGATATCCTAGCATCTGGGCATTTGCTACAGCTCTAAACATTAGTGATTCAAGCCTCTCAAATGGCAAATCATAAAGCTCATAAAGCTTATCGAAGGCCTCTTCGTAAGTCTCGCTGCTTGCGATTAGTTTGTTTAAAGCCGCTTCTATCTCGCCGTCTTCTACATCCATCTCGTCCGTGGCTTTATCAAATCTATCTAAAGCCTTTAAAGAGCCTTTTAAGGCTGCTAAATTCGCTTTGTTAGCTTTTAAATTTTTCTCTTGCGCCCCGACATTTTCGTCGATCTCGATATTGTAAGTCGAGGTTATATATTTTTTGGTCGGAGCAAAGCCCATATCGTATAGTGTCTTGTCTCTTGTAGCGCGCTCGGTATTAGGAGCGTCTTCATCGAATAGTTTGGCGTAAAGCTCGCCGTTATAGCCGTTGATCTCCTTAAAAAAGCTTATGGCCTTGTTCATCACGAAGATTAAAATTTTAGCATCGTTTGCGGCCAAATCCTCTCTGATTTCATTATGCGTCTTTGCCGCGGCATAGCTACCTTCTTTTACGTCGCTGGTTAAATTTGCCCCCCAAGATAGCCTTGCTGATTTGATTGTCGAGGTATGCGGGAAGTCTCGTAAAATCTACGTTTGATGTAGGCTGCACCAATGTGATTTCCTCGTCTGTATCTATGACCGCGCTATCGCCACTAAGCATAGCTTGCACTTCCGCAACCATTTCGTCGGGCTCGTAGCTAGTTTTTGCTATCGCCCAAGGCGATCCGAATTTTTCTAAAAACCTAAACCAAAACTTTAAGCTGGCGTTTTTCATCTTGACGGGGAAATACAGCTTTTTAAGCAGCCCGTCTCCGTATACCTTTCTAAAATTCGCTCTGTTTAATGCGTATATAACTTTTAAAGGCGGAATACTCTGCTCGCTTCCGCCGGCATTAAACACGAACTCGCCTGCGTCGTTAAATTTAAATTGCCTAAAATCACGCTGCACGAGTCTTGGGTATACAAGCCCTTCTTTTTCTTTGTAGTTGACTTCAAATACGTTTAGCCCGTAAAGATAGGTCTCTAAAATTTGGCTGACGACGTCGGGATTAAAAATCTTTTTAAATTCGTCCTTAATTTTTTCATCGTCGCAAACGATTTGGATCTCTTTTTTCTCGGTCACGGACTTGCGACTCACGTCGCACTGCGTAACGGTAAGATCGGCTAGTATCATATCCATATCGTCGTTGCCTACGCTAGAAACTCCTGTATTTATCAGCAAATCTATCAGAGTACCGTTTTGGGGGATGGGAGCTGCCGTTTTGCGCTTTATGGGTATCGTCTGAGATTGGCTTTCGTTTTTGTTGTTTAATTTTAATCGTTTGAAATTTGATTTTTTCTTACTCATCTATTGCGCCTTTTTACTTTCTTTTTTAGTTTCGTTAAGTCGTATGCGCCCGCCAAGCTGTCGGGCGCGTCGTCGTGCTTGGCTTCGGGATACTCGGTAAGCTGCTCGATAAGCAGGCTTTGGCTTTGATGGAAGAGTATTTCGCCGTCCTCTATAGGCACTTCAAGCTCCTCTATTCTTTGCCCTTTGCTTGCGGTATTATTCACGCCTTTTAAAGGTAGTTTAACGCCTATCTCGAAGGCCTTTTCTCTGATCCAGCCTCTAAAAAACTCCTGCCCGCCGTTGCTCTCTATCGCGCAAACGCGGCATTTATAGAGCTGATTAAGCCTAATGATCTCTTTAATGGTCTTTTTGGTCTTCATGACCTCTACTATGCTTTCTGCTACATATATCTTGGCTTCTACCTTGCTTACTCCTAACACTGTTATAGCCGTGTAGTCGCTCTTTTTCTTTTCGCCTGCGGGGTCGATATACATAACGAAGTAATCGCACCTCGGAAGCTCGCGGTAAAAATGCATACTCTCTTTGGTAAAAATTTGAGTTTCGATACGCGGATCGTTTTGCTGCTCTTTGTTAAAAGATTTCAAGTTTTCGGCGCGCTTTTGCATGAGTTTTAAAATCGGTAGTGCATCCTCCCAAAGTACCCGCGCCTCCTCGTCCATAAGAGTTTTGTTTTTTAGATAAAACGTTTCGCTAGCCTCTTTTGAAACATTTTTGTAAAGTTCGCTCCATCTCTCCCATAAATCCATACGCTTTGGGAAATTTACTATACTTTGGTACTTTTTGGCATTCCAAAATTTAAGCTTGAGCTTCCTAGCTAAAACGCTATCTGCGTGAAGTACGGTGCCAATATAAAGCACATCCAGACTTCCGTCTACGCTGCCTAAATTTAAAACCGCTTCGTCTAGCCACTCCTCAAGCTTGTCGCGTTGCTCTTTGCTGCGTACATTGGTATCGTTTTCCAGGTCATCTAGAATTACAAGATCTGGGCGATAAACGCCGAATTTTACGCCGCGCAGTCTTTTGCCAGAGCCAAACGCCTTAAGCTTGACTCCGTTTTTGGATACGAACTCGCCTATCTTCCAATTTTTGCTTGCGCCGCAAACGTGCGGGAAGTCCATTTTTAAATTTGCGTTGTCCTCAAGTTCGGCTTTGATGGCTTCAAGACACCCCTCAACGAGCTCCACCGCATCTGAAATTTCGACTATGAATCGCTTCTTGCCAAAACAAATGCACCAAAGCGGAAGAAGCTGCGAGCAGTACGTGGTCTTTGCATGTCCGCGCGGCGCGGCACGGGCGTATTTGTCTCCGCTTGCGTTTTGCGTCATAGCTTCAAAAATCTGCGCTAGATCTTCGTGAAGCGCGCAAGAGCTGCTAATACTAAAATAGTGTGGGAAATAAGTCCTTGCAAAAAACATAAAATCGTGCTCGGCGCGTTTTACTCTTGCGGCCCTATCTTTGGGGGATAGAGGGCTATTTAGGTGTATCTGCTCTTTTAGCTCACCGCTAAGCTCCTCCAGCCAGCCATAAAAGTCTTTGCGCGTGAGCTTGCTAAGCTCGGGTTCTACGGCGCCGGCTTGCTTGTGCGTTTCTCTGCTGTCTTCCAGGAAGCTGTCTAGCTCATCTCTTGAAAAAAGCATGTATTCTCCCTAAACGTCAAGCTCTTCGATAGCTTTGACGAATTTTTCGCTCTCGATGAGTTCTACGAGTTTTTTGATACACTCTTTGTTCTCGTCGTCTTTAAATTTATCGACTACCAGCATAATGACCTTTTTGGCGATGCTTAGACGGTATGCCGCCGGATTTTCGTAGCTTGCAACTTTGGTCATCTTAACGAAGCTGTCGCCTATCTTTGAAAGCGCCTCGGCCTTTTTACCCGCGGGCAGTTCACTTTCTCTTATATCTTTGACCGCCAGGCGCATCTCTTCGATAAAGTTTTGATAGATGTTTTGCTTATCTTCGCCACTTTTGTTTAGATAGCTTGCGGCTTTTAGTTCGTCCCAGTCGCCGTTTTGAGATTTGTAATTTTTTATGGTTTTTACGGTCTTGTTTAAAATTTCAGCTATGCGCTCAAGGCTGAAGCCTTTTAAATATAGCTCTTTTGCTAGCTCTTTGATATTCGGTTTCTCAGCCATTTAAATCCTTTAAGTCCATTTTTTTCTCGCTGTGCCTAAATGCTCTTATACCGAGCCTGGGTGCACTATCGTCTTCTATTTGGCTCGGAAGCTTCTTATTAGCCATCTTCAAAAGTAGGGCATCCATCTTTTCTATCTGCTCATTCAGCGCCTCTTTGGGAAAGTTGTTGCGCTTTTTGAGCTCGATAATAGTCAAATTTACGCCGATGTCTTTTAACAGCGGCGTAGGGTTTTGTGGAAGTTTGATGAAAGAGGAGATATAAGCCAAGGCATCGTTTACGCTATCGTCTATGACGCCTTGATTAACGGCGCCGCTTCCTTCAAAGTCGCTGAGCTCTTGTAGCTCTCTAGTAGAAACTTCTTTTAGTAGATCCTCGTTTGTTAAAACCATTATTTTGTCTCCAAATATTTTAAACCTTTTGACCGTATTCGTTATTAGCCTTTAGCGAGCGTTAAAAGCGCGTTAAAACGTTTAAAATATTTTTCTCGTAGTTTTAGTCGTTTTTGATTTAAAAGGACGTGAAGCCCTTTTAAATCGATTTGCTACATTTTTAGCTCGATGATTGCGTCAAGCCTATTGCAGATCGGAAGCGGTCTGCTTTCGCTAACAATTCCCCAGCCCATACCTTTGTCAAGCACCTCTGGAGCCGCAGCGAAAAATTTTGTCGGAGCCTTTCCGATGGCAGACGTATGGTTTGCTCTCGTATAAACTACCTCAAAGATGTCATCCATCAAAGGCACTACTACGCCTTTTTTTCCGCTCATGTAGCTCGTATCTTTGCCCTTCGTGTTTTTATACGAGGCATCGTAAGGCATAAAGGTCTTGCCAAAAAGTTTAAGAGTTAAAACGCCGTTACTGTCAATGACTTCGCAGGATTTTAGCTTTAGAATCTCCTGGGCTTCGGCTAGTTTAAGCAGCTCGCCAAAAAGCTCTCTAGTTACTAGCGCGATATACGGCTTTGCAACGCCTAATACCTCTTTTTGAGCTGCTTCGATATCGCTCAATAATTCCAATAACTTAGTCGCATTCGTGATAGTTATCTCTTTTCTATTTGCACTAAGCTCAAACAGCACCTTTCCTTTGCCGTCCATTACCTTACCGAAAATAGCGCCTATGGCCATATATTCTACGGTGTTGGTGATCTTACTCTTTTGGCTAGCTAGTTTTTTGCCGATAGCAGCAGACAATGATTTAAGCTGCTCGCTTTGGGTATTGAGCGTTCTTAGTAAATTCATCTCGCTAGCCGGGAGAGTATCGTACTGCGGGAAGCGAGGAAGCGGTACAGAGATGATAGTTTGGTCAGGGTTTTTTGTCACCAAGTGCTCTCCGTTTTCGCTAACGCTTTCAAGGATTATGCCTGCACCTTTTTCGATGATAATGTTATGGGTATTGGAAAGCGTCGGAGTCCATTTTTTAAAAAACGTATCCGTTATAAAACTTTGATCGGCCTTAGTCTGATTTATGATCTCAGTCATCGCCTCGACCGTAAATTTTTTTAAAAGTTCATCCATTTTTATCTCCTTATCTCACTATAATTTTTTGTTTGAATAGTGCGGTTTTTAGCTCCGCAGCAGCGTTTTCCAGTATTACCTCGCCAAGAACCAGTACGTCTGCTTCTTTGGTGGTTTCTACGTTGTCGCATAGCACCCCGAATACTGCTTGGGCGTTTGCAATGGTTGTAGTTTGGTTGTCGCTAGTTACGGCCGCAAAACTCTCGCCGCCGTTAATGCTAAATAGCACGGCTCCGCATTTTAGAGCCTTTGTAGTCTCTACCTTGGCGTTAACTCCGAGCACCTTGCTTACGACCACATCCCCGATAGTCTTTGGCTTTTTTTGTTCGTTAGGCATTTTATTCTCCTCCTAATGCAAATTTAACGACGTCTATTTCCACGTCCGATTGGTTTTTGTTGGCAAACATATCGTTACCGGGCGCGCTCGTTTTTTGTTGCGTCGGTATAACGCCTTTTAAAAACTCTTTAAAGCCGTTTAAATCGGCTTTTGCGTAACTGAGTGCCCACTGCTTTTGGCTTTCTTGCAGCTTATTTGCGATAATAGCTGTGTCTACCGCGCTTTGAGCTAGTTGTTCTTTTAGTGTAGCAACCTCTTGTTTAGAGGCGTCAAGCTGATTTTTAAGCTCGACTATCTGGGTCTCGTAGTTTGCGCCGTTTTGCGTAGCAACCTGAGCCTGCGGCTCGCCTTTTGGATTTTTAGTATCATCCATGTTTGTCTCCTTAGTAAAATTTTTATTTGCTCTCACTTCGCCCAGCTCGTCAAGAAACGGCTTATTAGTTAGTGCCGCCGAGTGCAACGTGCACCCCTGCCAAGCTCCGGTTTTTTCGTCTACACCCATAAAGTCGTAAACCGGGCTAAGATATTTATATTCGCCGTTTTTGATAAATTCTTTTGCTTTGGCCGTCCAACTTACGCGCCCGTAAAGCGCGCCGTCTTTTATAAAAAGCTCTTTTATCCAGCCCGCGGCAGGCGCTATCTCCCCGCTTAAAGTTTGGTGCTCGTAGTCGATCACTATGTCTAGGCTGCGTTTGTCGAAATTTAGTTTCATCTTTTCGATATCGGCGGCGTCTATACTAAATGTTCCTCCAGCGTGTCCTTGCCAAATGCCAGTTACAGCCAGGCAAATTTCGCTTAAAACTCCTTCTTTATCGTCCTTTAGCGCGATTAAGTCTTTCGTTATGAGCATAAGAATTCGTCCTTTTCTAAAAGTTGTGTTCGTATCTGCCTGGTGAGCACGTAGACGTAGCCATAGTCGGTAATATCGTTTAGCGACGCCTTAGCGCTTTGGGGCTCTATCCTAAACTCGTTACATAAATTCGAGTTTCTTAGCTTTTTGTCTATTGCCTCGCATAGAGAGTAGGCTTTAAATTTATTGGCTTGTCGGTAGTTTTGATTTTTGTTTGAAGTGCAGGCTAGTATATGGATATTATACGTCACGCTTCGTTCTACTACGTTTTCGTATTTTTCATCCACGAACTCCACGAATACGAAGCTCTCGCCGCCTTTTATCAATAACTCCATCTCTTCTTTGTTATTAAACTCGCCCAAATATGCTCTAATTACCGAGCTTTTTGGTTCGGTCACTTCTTTAATCGTGTTTATAAGTTCTTTTTCAAATTCTTCCAGCATTTACCGCCTTTGGTGTATTTTTGGCGCAATTATGAAATGTTTCGCGCCGAGAATCTATTACAGAACTTTGACAAAGTTTTTTGACAAAAATTTGTGATAGATTTTGGGGCGGGTATGGCGTAATATTGCGGCAAAAGTTTGGAGGATGCCATGACCTTAATAGAAAAAATCAAAGAAAATGAAGGTCTTAAAGATCATAGATACGAGGATAGCCTGGGAAGAGCAACCGTGGGCTACGGCTTTTTGCTTGCCGCGCTTACGGCCGACGAGCTAGCGCTAAACGGCGGCAAATACGAACCCATGAGCAAAGAGACGGCCGATAAAATTTTAGAGCTCAAGCTTGAAAAACTAACCGCCGCAGTATTCGCGACGTTTGATTGGTTAAAGGAAAAACCGCAAAACGTCCAAGAAGTAGTGATAGAAATGGCCTATCAGTTAGGCATTTCAAAGGTGAAAAAATTCGTAACCACGATGCACCATATAAGAACAGGCGAATACGAAGCCGCCTATCAAAGTGGCATGAATTCTCTTTGGGCGAAACAAACTCCAAACAGAGCAAAAAAGGTACTAGGAGGCTTATTGTGAAGCTAACGATAACGCGCTTTAAAAATATAAGTGACGGTACGATAGGAAAGTTTGAACTGTGCGAAGCGGACGAAAAGCCACTACTTTCAGGCTACACCCTTGAACCCGCAGGCGAAGACTGTGTAACACCAGGGCGAGATCTGCGCGTGCCGCAAGGAGTATACGAGGCGGCGTGGGAGTATAGCCCGCGCTTTGGACGGGTTCTAGCGACGCTTTTTAACGAAAAGGTAAGCAAAAACCGCCGTATACTCATTCACGCGGGAAACTACCCCAAAGATACGCTAGGCTGCGTTTTGCTAGGCGCGAAAGCGGACGAAAGAGGGGTTTACGATAGCAAAAAGACGCTTGAAGCCTTTATGGAGCGAGCCAAAAATAAGCCGCTAACCGTAGAAATCATAAACAAGGGTGTTTGATGGGCTTTTCAACAACTAAACTTTCTATTGTAGGTTTTGCCTTGGCTGCGCTTTTGGGTTTTGCTTGCGTAAATTTGTTTCTCGAAAAATCAAGGCTAGAGGGCGAAAATTCCGTCTTGCTTAAAGACCTTGAAAGCGCAAAAGAGAAAAACGAGCGACTGACTAAGGACTACGCTACGGCCAAAAATAACCTAAACGCCTGCAACGTGTCTCTTTCTTTGCAAAACGAAGCTATAAAGGCCGCCGCGGTAGAGATCGACGACACTCCGTCAAAAGAGGCCGAGAGAATAAAGAAAATCTACGTCAAAGATAAAAGCTGCGAGGCTGAACTAGCTGCATATAAGGAGCTATTTCGTGATTAGGATTTGGATTTTTTGTCTGTTTGCTTTGATATTTACGGGCTGCGCAGCCAAACCTCAAACGAGCGAGCCGCACATAGTTTATCAAGAAAAATACGTGCCCGTAAAATGCAATGCAAAGATGCCCGATAAACCAAAAGACGACGGCAAATTTGAGACGCATAAGGCAAAGATGATCTATTACCGCAATTGCGAAAAAAAGCTGAAACAATGCCTGGGAATAAAGGAATAAAATGGAAAATAGCCTAAATTTTAGCGACGAGATCAAAGAGGCTACGGGACTTATAAACTCCGCCGGAGCTTGGGGAGCGAATGAATTTTTAGTCTTTATGGTAATTTTCGGCTTTATAGTATTTGTAGTGATCTTTTGGCTGCTAAATAAAACCGCGAACAAAAACGCCGAAATTTTGGTGGATATTTCCGTAAGAAGTAACGAAGCTATAAATAACAACACGACCGCTACCAGAGAGCTAGTGGAAACGCTACGCACCGAAAACGGCGCGAACCGCCAAAAACTAAACGAAATTCACGAAGACGTAAAAGAGATAAAACAAAACGTGAGACGAAGGCGACCTATTAAAAATAATAAATTTAGTGAGCATATTGGCGATGAGTAGGGAATATTTTATAGAAGTCGCAACGATTAGCGAGGTTCGCGGCGACAAGGCAAGAGTAGCCGTAGGCTCGATGGTTACCGATTTTTTGCCGGTATTTCAAAGCTTCTCAAACTCCTTTGCCGTAAGCTTTTCGCCCATTAGAGCGGGCGAACAGGTTTTAGTCTTGCCTGTTAGAGGCGATCTAAATAGCGGCGTTATACTTCGCGGACTCTACCAAAGCGCGCACAAAGAGGAGCCGACAGATAAAAAGGTACACGTAAGCTTTGAAGACGGCGTAAGCATGAGCTACGATACGGCCGCATCGACTCTTGAAATCAAAAGTCCAAAATCGATAAATATAACCTGCGAAAACGCAAATTTGAACGCCAGAAACGTAACCGTAACGGCAAACGACACCGTCGTAAAAAGCCCGAGCATAAAGCTACTTGGCAACACTTTGATACAAGGGGCGATAAATACAGCAGGAAGTGGTGGTGGTAGTGGTAGCTTTGAAATAAACGGAGATGTAAGGATCACTGGCTCAATCACAGCAGGTGGCAATGCAAACTTTGGTGGTAGCGTAAGTGATGCGCGTGGCAACCTAACAGATCATACAAATAACGGACTTGCGAGGGATTAATGATGAAATATCTCATTGATATAGAAAACTCTATCAAAGACATACTTCTAACTCCGCTTGGCTCAAGGGTGATGCTACCTGAGTATGGCAGCAGAATTTATGAGCTAATAGATCGCAAGGTAGATGATGAATTTCGTGCTGATCTGGCGTGTTTTGTGATAGAGGCGGTTGAGAAATGGGAAAAGAGAGTAAAGATCGATGAAGTTCGTCTTGTAGGTCTAAAAGATCATAAGCTAAATTTTAAGATCGTTTTAACGAGTGGTAATGAGATAGGAATTGAAATATGAAGCTAGAAAATTTACCATATCCAACCGTTATCGAAGAGCTAAATTTTAACAAGCTTTTAAAGGGCATTAAAGAGCTCTTTAAAGGCTATCTAAACGATGACGAAATTTCTTTGCTTGAAAGCGATCGTTTCTCCGCGCTTCTTGAAACGCTTGCATATCGTGAGCTTTTGCTAAGGGCTAGGATAAATGAGAGCGTAAAAAGTATGCTTTTACCTTATGCCTCAGGCAGCGATCTTGACAACGTGGTAGCGATCTATGGTATCGAAAGGCTTCAGGGCGAAAAGCCAATGGCCGACATCGAACTAACTTTATCTATCGTAAAAGATAGCGATACCATCGTGCCTGCAAAGAGCGTATTTAGAAGCGAAAAAGGGGGTATCGCCATCCTCAAAGATAGCGTAGTCATCAAACGCGGCGAGCTAAAAGCCACCGGTAAAATAGTTCTTGATGAGTTTATTAAGGAAAGCACGGTCAAATGCGAACTCATTCAAACTCCGCTACCTTTTGTGCTCAAAGCCAAACAAACATCAAATTTCACCGGTGGAGCGGACAAAGAAAGTGATGAGAGGTTGCGCGAGCGAGCTGTGCTTTCGCTAGAGAGATTTTCAACCGCTGGAAGTGCAAAAGCATATATTTATCAAGCATTATCTGCAAATGCAAAGGTTGAGGAAGTAAGCGTGCTAAACGGCGGGCCCGGTATCGTGAATGTCTATCTAAAAACCTCTGATATGAGCGAGGCTACGCGTCAAAGCGTAGAGGATCATCTAGGCGGCGAAAAGGTTAGACCGCTCACCGATACAGTGAACGTCAAAAACGCGACTATCAAAGATATAACAATTAGTGCGCAGCTTGAACTAACGGATATGTTTTTACAAGATGAGATCGATAAAACGATAAAGACAAGTAGGAGCAGCCTAAGCTTAGGCGAGGATCTAAATTTAAGCTATATCTACAAGCTACTTCATCAAGATGGCGTTTATAGGGTAAATTTAAAAGTTCCCGCTACCGACACAAAAGTAAATAATGATAGCTTTATAAGGCTAAATTTTAATCTAAGCTACAAAAAGGCCGAGCTATGAGCCTGCTACCAAATCACAAAAGCAAATTTGATAAGCTACTTGATGAGCTATTCGGGCTTAGATTGGGTGGTCTTGACATTGGAGTAATCAATACACTTGCCGATTCTTGTCCTGCCTCTTTGCTGCCGATTTTAGCAGCCAGCTTTGATGTAGATATAGACGGGCTCAATGAAACGAATGCTAGATGGCTCATAAAAAACGCCTTTAAAATTCACTTTTACAGCGGTTCGTTTTATGCTGTGAAAAAAGCGGTGCAAAGCGTAGATAGTGGTGCAATCATCATCGAGGGCAATCTAAGTCAAAAATATGACGGATCCATAAGGCATGATAAAAGCAGGCTTTATGGTAGCAACACGCACTGGGCGGAGTATAGCATCATAGCTAGCATCCCCCTTTCAAAGCAAAAAGCAAAACAAATAAGCGAAGCTGCAAAGAGTGCAGCTCCTGCAAGGTGCGTGCTCGTAAGCATAGATCATAGAGCAAGCAGTGTGGTCTATGACGGGCAAATAAAATATAACGATCAATTCAACTATGGAGCATACAATGGCTAATCTAAAAGAAGAAAACAAGTGGGAAGAAGGCATCTATCAGCTTGAAGTAACCGATCCGGTAGTAGGTGGGATAGATGGCATCAGTAACAAACAAGCAAAACAACTGGCAAATAGGACGAAATTCTTAAAAGAGAGCATAGACACATTTGCTGACACAAAGCTTGACAAATTAGCGCAAGCCGTAGATAGTGCAAAGCTAGGCGGACTGACCTCTGATGCCTTTGCAAAGCTTAATGAAGAAAATACCTTTACTAAAAATATAACTATCGGTAGCGAAGGTATATTTTACGCAAACAACAACGATAGCCACTTTTTGATAGCAGCTAAAAACAAAGGTCAAGCTATAGGTCTTGGCACCCCAAAACCTGACGGCTCACCAGTATGGCACTATTTCACGCATGAGGGTTTTAAGACAGACGCTGGCGTCAATGCCGGCATCCTAAAAATAAAAGGCGTGAATACGGATGAAATCTACCTAAAAAAAGATGATGATGCTTTCTCTAGCTCAAAAAGCGAAAATGGCTATACAAGGTTACCGAACGGACTGATAATACAATGGGGACTAGCTCTAGTGGAAAAAGGAGACAATACAGTGCCAACGCTTTTTCCTATCGCATTCCCAAATAAGTGCCTAAATGTTGTGGCAACACATCTAGGGCTTGATAGAAACGTAAGCGCGATAATAGTAGGTGGAACGATGACAGCAGCGGGCGTTGCATTTAGACATAATTGGGAGCACACTGCAACGCACATAAGCTATCTAGCAATCGGATATTAAAGGAGTAAAAATGAAATACGCACACTACAACAAAGAAACAAATGAAATCTTAGGCTTTTACGATGATGACATTCACGAGATTCCAGAGCCAAATATCAAAATCACATATGAACAGTGGCAAGAGGCTATCAACACAAACGCAAACTACGTAGGAAACAACAAACTCATATACAAACAAAAAGAGCTAAGCGCGGAGGATAAAAAGCAAAATGAGCTAAATGAGCTTGAAACGCAAATAAAAGAGACAGAAGAGCTTATCCGTAATGCTTTGCTTATCGGTAATAACGCAGTTTTAGAGGAGTTAAGGGCTGAATACAAAGAGCTTTTAAATCAAAAAGAAATTTTAAAAGGTGAAGACAATGAGAAAGAAAATTAAACGTTGCAATATTTGCAGTAGCAAGCTTGATAAAAATGGTGATTGTCCGTGGAACGGCTGCCCAAAATGCCCAAAGTATGAAACAGATGCAAAAGAGTTAGAGCAGCCAAAAGAGAAAGGTAAAAAATGAGAATATCTAAAAAACAAATTTGCCAAGTCATAAAAAATATAATCATCGAACTGCCGTTTGAAATTTTGGCATTTTTCATAGTGCCGATCGCAGTGGCTTTTTGCAAAAAAGAGGATGAACGCCTGCCAAAGTGGGCGGCGTGGTTTGATGATCCAGACTATGGCATCAACGGAGATGATGGCTGGGGAAACAAGCACTTTCCAGGAAAAGAAAGGACATACTACGCTCGTTTGCGCTGGTTGCTTAGAAATCGTATTGGGGTCTTTTCGGTCAAATTTCTAGGTGTGAAAGTAAAAGACATCGTGCCATCAAGTGTGATCACGCAAGGCAATCCGAAAGTCACATCAAACGGCGGCATAGTCTCTGACTGGTGTCTAGTGATCTGCAAAATGAAAAACGGCAAAGAGCGTTTCGGATATTACCAAACTATCAGATACAAAGGAATTTTAAGTGGCTTTTATTGTCGTATCTATGTAGGTTGGAAATTGCTCGATGTGGCAGGTATGAATGAGATAAACGCAGAAAAGTATCTTGAGGCGGACGACAAGCCTATCTTAAAATCAGTGTGGGCAATCAACCCATTTAAGAGAGTAAATCAAAAAGGAGAATAAAAATGGCAGCAAAATTTGGTGTAAACGTAACCGTATCAGCTGAGGCGGCAAGACCTATAGCGGTAGAAAGTACTACGCCTATTGGTATAGCAGGGTATGAAGAGGTGTTAGAAAATGGTCTACATTTTTATATGACAACAGCAAAGGCACTTGAAGCTCTTGAAGCAAAATACAAAGCAAAAAAGGATGCAAGCCAAGCTTTTAAAAAAGGCTCTATTTATAGGGCTTTAAAAGGTATTGAAGATCAGGCTGTAAATACGCAAATAATTTTAAGCGTATTCACCAAAGACGACGATAGCGATACAAACGACGAGATCACCGAGTGCAAAAAGGCCGTAGCGGAGCTAACCAAAGCAAAATCTCGCTTTGGATATAACCCTAATCTAATCATAGCGCCTGGATTTAGCCAAGAAGACGCCGTAAAAGGCGAGATAGAAAAAGTAGCTACCAGGCTAAAAGCGACCGGCATCGTAGATCTAAAAGCCCAGGACGCGGCCGCAGCGATAGTAAAGATGGGAGACTTCGGCACTAGAAGGCTCGTTGCGGCGTATCCTAACGTCAAGGTTTGGGATGATGAAACCAACGCTTACGTCTATGAGGGGCAAAGCGCGAGAATAGCCGGCATGATAGCTCATACGGACGGCCAGAGCGAGTTTGGATATAGTGACAGCTACTCAAATAGGGTTATGATAGGAGTTTCGGGCACGGAAATAGACGTAGATTTCGAGCTAGGCGAAACCTGCACCGCGGACGAGCTAAGGGCGGCAAAAATTTCGACCGTCATTAGAGAAAGCGGCTTTAGAGCGTGGGGCGGAGAGACTAGCGATCAAGATACTATATGGAAGGATTTAGCGCGAGTTAGAGTGTTTGACCGTATTTCGCAAGCTTGCCAAAAAGGGGTGCTATTTGCGATAGACAAAAAAGCAGACCAGCTATATCACGCCAAAAGAAGTGTTAGTGAGCTGCTGCGCGGTCTAGTTGGGGCAAAAGTATTGCTCGGATACGAGCTATCTTGGAGCGAGAAAAATACGCTGGCCAATATCACGGACGGTAAATTTTATCTAGACGTCAGAATGCAAAACAATCCGATCGTTAAGCAGCTTACACTTGATTTTATCTACGTGGATAAATACGGCGAAACGCTTATGAACGATTTAAATAAATAAGGAGTAAAAAATGGTAAAAAGACAAATTCCTCAGGTTATCCAGGAAGCAAACGTATTCATAAACGGTCAAGGATATTTGGGCGTAGTTAAATCGCTCACTATACCAAAGATAGAACAAGAGACGATCGAAGCCAAAGGGGCTCTTGGAGGCAATTTCGCAAGCGGAACGATAAAGCCGGTGGAAATGGAGTTTAAGCTAAGCGTGCTCGATAGGAACACATACTTGGGTTATGGACTCAACACTTGGAATAACAGAATTCCTTTTTTATTCAAGGCTAGCATCTTTCAATCCGGCAAAGGCTCTCCCGAACCTTTTTCTATGGCGGTTACCGGGGATATTACCGAGATAGATCCGGGAAGCTTTGAAAGCGGTAAAGAGATGGAGGTGAGCGTCAAGCTAGCCGTTCATTTTTTAGATATAAATATAGGCAAAGTCCCAGTAGCGCTACTAGACGTCGAAAACATGATATGCCTTATAGGCGGTGTGGATTATTTGGCGCAAGTGCGCTCAAATTTGGGCGAATAAATAAAACTAAAATTTAAAAGGATATATGATGAGAAAAATGACGATTAAGTTGCCTATTAACGGCAAAGAAGTAGAAATTTTCGCGCCTACGGTTAGAGTTATGAAGCTAGCCGGGCTTGAAAAAAGCGACGACGAGAGAGCGATCAAGCTAGTAGTTAGCTGCGCTAATATGTCAAGCGACGAAGTAGAAAGCCTTGATATGCTTGATTTTAAAGCGATCGAGGAGGTGATTAAGGATTTTTTGCAACCTGCGAAAAAATAGGCATAAATAACGAGGCCGTAGCGTCGGTAGCTTACGTTTTGGGGTTCGGCTATAACGAAATTTTAGATTTAGACATAATAGATTTTAGCGAGTTCGTTAAAATTTCAGAGCGAATTTTAAAGGCCAAAAGCGGAGTTAGTTAGATTTTTTTAATATTCTAGTAGCGTTTAAAACGGCGCCAACTCCGCCTATTAAGCCGCCTAACAAACCTAGTCCGAAAAACAAAGCGATTAATGTCTGCCAAAACCCTACCGGCGAGGCATAGAAAAATAAAAATATAAAAATCGGAACAAGAAAAGCCATTTTAAATCCTTTTCACGGATTATAGCATATATTAAAGGAAAATTATGGACAACTCGCAAATCGGTATTAGTATAGGCCTAGCCGTTAAAGGGTTAAGTCAAATTTCGGAGTTAAAAAAGGGATTCGACGGTTTAAAAAGTAAAATTTCGCAGGCCAAAAACGCCGTTACGAGCCTAGATAGCGCCAAGCTTTCCAGCCTATCGGCGCAAATAAAATCGGCAAGAAAAGAGCTTTTTAGCGAACTTACCTTAAATCTAGGCGCTATCGCCAACTCTGCGGCTATCGGTTTGCCTATTAAGCTAGCCATCGACGACGAAGCGGCGTTTGCCAACGTTAAAAAATACGTAGACGACACCGATGAAAATTTAACTACGTTAAAAAATAGCATGAGAGGACTAAGCACCTCGCTAGGAAAAAGCTTCGGCGATATCGCTCAAATAGCCGTAGGTGGCGGTAAAATAAATTTAAAAGGGGACGAACTAGTAGTCTATACGAAGATGCTAGCTACCGGCTCGGTCGCGTTTGAAATGAGCGCGGACGCCTTGTCTCGCGCGGCCAATAATATGAAAGTCGGCTTTAAAATGGATAATTTAGAGCTTTTAAACGACTTTTTCGACCGAGTAAATTTGCTCGATAACAAAGTAACCAACGCAAATGCGGACGAGATATTCGAAGCTACGGCGCTAACGGCCGCAAATGCGAGTCTAATCGGATTAAGCGCTACTGATGCGGCCGCCATTAGCTCTACCATGCTAAGCACCGGTAAAGCTACGTCGGTCGTGGGCACTAGCTTAAATGCGCTTTATTCGACCCTATCGATGGCGGATAAAAAAGGCAAAGCGTTTCAAGAAGCGTTAGCTAGTATCGGTATGGACGCCGGGTATCTAAAAGCGGCTCTGGCTAAAGACGCCGCGGGCGCGATAACTACGTTTTTAGAAGCGATTTCAAAAGCCGATAAGGATAAGCAAGCGGGGCTTTTATACGATCTAGTGGGCGGAAATTTTAACGACGAAATCGCGGGGCTCGTCACCAACATAGACGCCCTTAAAGAAAACATGAGATTAGCCCGCTCAAACGAAGCGATAGGATCTATGCAAAAAGAGCTTCAAACCAAGCTAGATACTACGAAATCAGGCATAGAAAGATTGACGCAGGCGTGGAGAAATTTAGGCTCAAATCTTGGAGAGACGTTTTTACCGCTTGCGAACCTCCTTGCTTCGGCGCTGGGCGGGATAGCCGGTACGCTTGGCGAGCTAAACTCTAAGTTTCCTACGACGAGCACCGTAATAGTAAGCGCGGTTGCGGGTTTTATGATGTTTAAGCCGCTTTTACTTATCGGTAAAATCGCGCTTTTAAGCGTTGCGGACGGCTTTTTGGGCGTCGTTAAAATGCTTAAATTTTTAAATCCTTTAAATTTGGTAGCGGCGGCTAGGTGGAGCGCTCACGCGTTTAGTTTAGCGGGCGCGACGCTCGCGGCGAAAGCCCATGCGTTTAGTATGCTATTAGTAGGCGCTAGGCTAAGATCTGCGTTAATACTAACCGCGGCTTGGAGCGGAGCTACGAAAATCGCCGCGGGTGCTTCTTTGATACTAGGTAGAGGGCTAGCTTTTTTACGTGCCGGCTTTATAGCCTCCGCGGCCGGCATGAAGATAATGCGCCTAGCCCTCATCTCTACCGGAATCGGGGCTTTGGTAGTAGCTCTCGGGGCGGGCGCGGCATGGATTATAGAAAATTGGGATAAGGTGAAAACCTTTTTTGAAAACATTTGGGAGAACGTAAAGCCTTATTGGGAGGCTACTTCAAATTTCTTTAGTTCAATATTTGACGGGGTCGTAGAGTGGTGGAGATCTATATTCGGAGGCTTTTTTGATTGGGTATCCGAGAAATTTAAGTGGGTCGTAGATACCGTTAGCTCTATCGGCAACGTGCTCGGGGCGGCTACTGATTGGACGAAAGACGCTCTTGGTATAGGAGACGGCAAAGAGAGTAACTGGTATAACCCCTTTTCTTGGTTTAACGACGAAGAACCTCAAAACGCGCCGATAAAGGCCAAAGAGACCTTATTCGCGGCGTCTAACCCCGCCTCCCCGCAAGCCACCGCAGTAGCGGCTACCGCAAGCGGGGCAAATATCAATATAAGCTTTAACGGCGATTTTTTACTTAATTCAAATAACGGCAAATTCGATCTGGAAAGCTTTAAAGCTCAAATCACAAGAAGCGTCAAAGAGGCGCTTAAAAGAGATGAATTTAATAGCGTCAATACAGAAATAAGAGAGCAAAGGTAGAGATATGGTCTTAAATTTAGGAGGCTTTAAATTTAACTGGAAACAAGTAGGCGGTATATCTTTGGAGACCGAGTTTGGCATAAGCTCGCAGGACCGTATCCAAAATCATCCGGCTTTATTTGCGGCAAATTTAGGAAACCAAATCGTGAACATAGAGGGCCAGACCATGCCCTATAACGGCGACAAACAAACGGCATTAAAAAGGCTTTACGAGCTAGCGCACAGTAGGCAAAGCTATGCGCTAACCAACGGAAACGGCAAATATTTTGGCAGGTTCGCGGTTGTTAAAATCAGCGAAAAACAAGCTGTATTTACCCCAAACGGAGCGTTTTTTACGCAGAGCTTTAGTTTGGAGCTCAGGAGAGATTATGACTAAAATTTACATAGCTAAGGATAACGATAGGCTCGATACTATCGTTTACGCGCATTATGGGTATTTAAGATTTTTTGAGCAGGTTTTAGCCCTAAATCCAAAACTAGCCGCTACGCTTAAAGCGGGCGATAGGGTATTTTTGCCCGAGATAAAAGAGAAAGCCAAAGAACAGGCCAAATTATGGTAAAACACCCGAATTTCAAGCTCGAAGCAAACGGCAAAGATATTACGGAGATTATCAAAGCAAATCTCATCAGTCTAAATTTCGACGACAAGGAAGGCAGCAAAAGCGACGAGATAAGCTTTAGCGTTAGCGGTATATACGCCAAGCCCGTATTCGGAGATAGTCTTAAACTTTGGCTAGGATATGGGGAGGATCTTTATCTTTGCGGCTCGTTTAGCGTCCAGACCGCAAGCAGAGACTACAAAAACTACGCTACGGAAGTAAGAGCCACTGCCGTAAACTTCGCAAGCCCTCAAAAAATCAAAAAGCGCAGAAGCTGGGAGAACACCACCGTATTTGAAATAGCAAGAAAAATAGCCGACGAAAATAAACTTGCCGTAAAAACGTCCGGACAAGATCAAAACATCGCCTCCGTCTTGCAAAACGACGCGGGAGATCTAGATTTCTTGTATGGGCTGTGCTTTGATTACGGCTTTATCATGGCTGTCAAAAATAACACCATCGTCATAGCCGCAAAAGATGCAAAGGGAGACGAAACGCAAACGTCAAATACCCCTAAAAACGAGAGTTTGCCTAAATTTACCCTAAATTTAGCCGAGCTTTACTCGTTAGAGATTACGGAGGCAAACAGAAACTCTTACGGAGCGGTCATAGTAGAGTGGCAAGACATAGAAGCGGGTAAAACAAAGAGTATTAAGGTGGGTGCAGGAGATCAAATCTACAAGATGCAAATAGCCCAACCAAAGAGCGACAACGAGGCTTTTAGGCAAGGCGAAGCAAAGCTAAACGAGCTACAAAAGGGCGGCATAAACGGCAGGTGTAGTTTACCCGGCGCAAATATAGTAGCAGGCGGAAAGCTGAAATTTAGCGGTATAGCGGGGCTAGAAGCAAACGAATTTAGTATAAAGAGCGCAGGTCATAGATTAAGTACGGATAATTACGAAATAGAGATTGAGTTTGAGGGGTGAAAAATCTCATTTTTTACATTAAGGTTAAAAATGAGAAATTTTTTACAAAAAAAGTGAGACGGGTTAAAAACCTGCCTAAATTTGAACTCAGTCTCAACGAGCTTTTCTCTCTTGAAATCACCGAGGCAAATAGAAATAGTTATACAGCTGTCGTGCTTGAATGACAAGATGTGAGCGAGGGAAAGACAAAGAGTATCAAGGTAGGAAGTGGCGAGCAGGTCTATAAAATGCAGATCCCACAGCCAAAGAGCGATAATGAAGCCTTCAAACAAGGTGAAAGCAAGCTAAATGAATTGCAACGCGGCGGTATAAATGGTAGATGCTTGGTACCTGGTGCAAACATAGTAGCAGGCGGAAAGCTAAAATTTAAAGGTATTCCAGGACTACAAAACAATGAATTTAGCATTAAAAGCGTGGAGCATAGGCTGACAAGCAAAGACTATACATGTGATGTGGAGTTTGAGGGGTGAGGCCTGTAACCACTTCTTGCTTTTTAAAGTATAGCTAAAATAAGAAAAAGAAAAACAAGGTTAGTTATATTCAAAAACTTTATCAGTAAGCAAAGAATCAGGATTTTTTAGCCTACGTGCTGTAACGTCATCTCTTAATTCCAAAAATTTAATAAGTTCTTTATCCAGTTCTTTTTCGTAAAATTGTCTATTAATTTGAATGGCACCAGATAAACTATAATTTTTTCCATCAGTACCGGTACGAAATAGTGGTAACAAAACTTTCTGAGCTACTATTATTTGCCAGTGATAATACATTATCCCCTTATGTACATATACGTCGGACCATTTTATAATTTTATTAAGAATAGAAAATTCTATTGGAAATTTTATATTTTTTCTATTATTTTTTATAAAATTAAAAATTTCATCCATTTTAAATTTTTGCTCTTTGCCATCTTTATCTACAAAAGCGATTATTCCTAATGCTCTTAAAATAGCGACCTCTATTGCTTGTCTTATCAGAAATACAGATGCTGACGAATAAGATATACCACTATAGTCAACTAGTCTCCTTACAATATTCTTTGACGTACTAAAAATCTCTCTTCCGCAAAAAAGTCTTCTTCTTCCGCTCTTTGTTGTTTGTGGATTTTGAAATATTATTTCTTCTATTTGCCACATCACTTCATTAATATCCAGTATTATGTCGTTAAGTAACGCCAATAAACCCTTAACGTAATTATTACTATTTGCTTTTATGTTGCTACCGTCTTTATCCTCCTGGCATATTCTTTTTAGGTCAGACTTTACTTCTTCTATAGTGATACTCATAGCTAAAACATGCATTTTGTAATTATCTCTTGTAATGTCTGAGAAAATTTGTTCTGATATATGTTCTAATGGATATTCTTTTGTAATTCTATATTTTGACTTTATACTAGATAGCCATTGTAAGTAGATGTCTATTTCATCTAAAATTTGCTTTAGAGAGACTTCATGTTTATTGCCCAACAACAATTTTAAGGTTGATTCTATTTGTCTATATTTTTCAATATTTTCCATAAGTCATCTTTTCTTATATGTATGTTTGGTTTATGCTATTATATCTATATTTAAAGAGTGTTTAAATGTCCTTTAACAAATGTAGACGGCTTTAGAGTCATCTTGTATTTAAAATGATAGTAGAAAGATAAGTTGATTGAACTCTCGCTCTCATTTTAAATGCAAGATACTCTCATTTTAAATGCACGCCGATACATATTTTCATTAACGCCTAAAATTTTTATACCATTTTTTAGAGAACACTCGAATTTAAGAACCGGCATTGCTACCATACTATCCCGCCTACTCGGCTGCAAAGCTAGTAAAATCGATCACACAAAAACCACTACCTTTTACTTATGTAGCAGATGATGCGGTACTAGCTGATGATAAAAAGAAAATTTTAGTTTTGATAGCTGGCGAGACGCAAAGAAGCAGAAACTACTCACTAAATGGCTACACCAAAATGATACGAATAAATTTACTAAACAAAAAGGTGTGGTAAGTTTTACAAATTTCTACTCATGTGGAACAGCCACAGAGACTAGTGTACCTTGCCTATCTTCAGACTTAAAGCGAGAAAATTTTAGTAACCGTGAAGCAAAAGCTCGAGAAAATTTAGTTGATATCATCAATAAACTTGGCATAAAAACATACTTTTTTGGCAACAATAGTGGCAGCTGCGAAAAAAATAGGAGTAGTGGTTTGCGACAATCTTGATCAAAACCATACTTCAGATCACAGAGCAGAAGGTTTTGACGAAGTGATATTTGATGAGGCAAAAAGGTCATCGAAGATGCAAATTCCACCACCTTTATCGTGCTACATCTGCAAGGCTCGCACGGCCCTATCTACTACAAAGGCTACCCAAGCAAATTTAAAGAATTTACCCCAACTTGCGATACTGCCGAGCTAAACAAATGTACACCAGAAGAGATAGCAAACACCTACGACAGCACCATTTTATACGAGGACTATCTACAAAGCGAGCCGATAAATGCCCTTGAAGCAAGAAAAGATAAATTTGAAGTCACTATGTTCTTTTTCTCAGATCACGGGGAGAGCCTAGGCGAAAATGGCATATATTTACATGGTCTGCCATATTCTATCGCTCCAGATGAGCAAAAACACATCCCAGCCATCATCTTTTCAAGCGATAGTGAGCTTTTAAAAAGGCTAAAAACTAGGAGAGATGAGAGCCTTTCACATGATTTTATATTTAGCTCAGTTCTTGGATATTTTGGGGTAAAAACTAAGGCTTATGAGCCAGAATTTGATATTTTTAGGTAGTAAATTTAAAGCCAGCCTAGGCAAGAGCCTGAAGCTGGCGTAAAATTTAAAAGCTGATCTCTTTTATGTCAGCTACTTTTAGTATCTCACTATAAATTTGACCGATGATCGCGACGCGATTGTTTCGCACTTTCTCATTTTCAACATTTATCATAACTTTGTCAAAAAACTCATCGATCTGCGGTTTTAGAGCAAATAGCGCTTTTAGCCTTGGCTCGTATGCTAGGCTCTTATCAACCGCCTTAAACGCATTATTTAGGGCTTTTTCAGCATCTATCTCAAAGAGGCTCTCATTGACCTTGCTAAATTTATCGTCTTTGATGATATTTGCAAGGCGCTTAAATGTAGAGAAATTCTCTCTAAAGCTTGGCTCGCTAGAAATTTTAGCAAGTGCTTCTATCATCTTTGTTAGCTCCAAGATATCCTTTTCGCCGCTTTTTATGCACGCTTTTACGATAGAAGCGTTTGCGTCAAAGAAGGTGTAGAGCCTATCAAGGATGAAATTTATAAGCACTTCAACGTCAAATTTCTTATACTCTTTTGCGATATCTTCTAAAATTTCTTTTACGTTAAATTTCAAATTATGTGCCAAAACGATCTTTATCACGCCATTTGCCGCACGTCTTAGAGCGTATGGATCTTTGGTGCCGCTTGGGATTTTACCGATACTAAAGAGCCCCATTAACGTATCAAGCTTATTTGAAAGCGCCACAACCGAGCTAAAGACCTTGCTTGGGCACTCCGCCTCCTCGCCGTCTGGCAAATACTGCTCTTTTATGGCTAAAACGACATCTTTATCCTCGTTTTTTGCCTTTGCGTAGTAAGCGCCCATGATGCCTTGAAGCTCGGTAAACTCATAAACCATCTGAGTTGTAAGATCAGCCTTGCTTAGCATCACAGCTCGCTCAAGCTTAGCCGCGTACTCGCCAGCTTCTTTTTTGAGTAGCTCATCATAGTTGCTAGCAAGCTTTTTAGCTACTTTTAGCTCTCTAAGCTCTTTTTCGTAGATGCTTCCAAGCTCTTTTAGATAAGTTATATTTTTTAGTTTTTCTGGACCAAATTCGTGTGCTAGGTCGCTTTGCCAAAAGAACATCGCATCACTCAGCCTTGCTCTTAGCACCTTTTCGTTGCCCTTAATGATGAGCGAATAGTCCTGCGTTATGGCGTTACTAACGACTACAAAGCCATTTGCGAGCTTATTATCTTTAAAGACTGGGAAGTAGCGCTGATTTTCTTTCATGGAAGTGATGATGACCTCGCTTGGCACCTCCAAAAATTCCTCTTCAAACGAGCCAAGAAGTGCTGTCGGATACTCAGTGATCGCCACGACTTCAGCTAACAAGTCTTTATCGATTTCGATCTTTAGCCCGCTTTTTTGGCTAATTTTTTCAAACTCAACAAGGATTATTTTCTCTCTCTCATCCGCTTCAAGCACGACACCACGGCTCTTTGAGCCTTCAAAATACTCTTTTATATTTAAAATTTTTATCTTGTCATAGCTAATGCTTCTATGCGGATAGGTTGAATCACCGCTCTCTATGCCAAATTTATTAAATTTTATGACCTCATCGCCAAGTAAACACAAAAACGATCTTATCGGGCGGATAAACTCGAACTCGCCGTTGCCCCAGCGCATAGACTTGCCAAAATTTAGGCTCTTTAAAAACTCCTCAACCATGTCACCCATTATCTTGGCAACCAGCTCGCCTTTTACCTCTTTTTCGTAGTAAAGCACCTCTTTCCCGTCTATCTCTTTAAATTTAAGCTCACTTTCATCTATGCCGCATTTATTTGCAAAGCTAAGCGCAGCCTTTGTGAAAGCTCCGTCTTTTAGTGCCACTTGCTTTGGTGCACCGATAAAGCTAGCCACACTATCTGGCTGAGCTAGTGGGAATTTCTCATGGAAAAAGACTAAACGACGCGGCGTATAATAAAATTTAAAAGGACTTACAAGATTATATTTTTCAAGAACAGCCTGCCATTTAGCATTGATATTTGGCAGCTCCCTTAAAAACGGTATCGCTGGAAGCTCTTCAACTCCGATCTCTAATAATAACTCTTTCATATTTCACTCTTTTTATTAAAATTTTCTCTTTTTTCTCTTACCATTTTTCTTACTCTCTCCTTTTCCTGCGACTGTAAAATGACGCCTCTTATCATAAAAATAAGAAATAAAACAAACGCCGTAATCATAAAAATATCTAAAATTTGCACTCTCTACTCCACAACGATTTGGTTTTCTCTCTTATAAATTTTAACTCTCACATTTTCAAAACTATACTCGCCATCTTTTAGCTTTTTCTTACTATAAACTCTGATCTTACCGTATGGTGTATGCAGGTAACCTCTCTCTAGTCTGCCAGAAATTTTAGCAAAGACATCTCCACTTCTAGCTTCGCTTAATTGCGATGCATCTAGTAAATTTTCGCTAATATCTTTTGTGCCGTGCTCATTTATGATCTCATAAGAGCTGACTTCAAGCGCATCTTTATAAATTTTCATTCGCCTTACTAAAATATCTAGCTCTTCGCCTACAATAACGCTATTTTTAGGATCATAAACATAAATTCCGCGGTGATTTTTCGAGATAATAAAGCCATGCTTATCTTTTAGGATAATAACCGCTTTTTCAATCACTGCTGGCACTGCCTCTGGATGATCAAAAAGCGTATCTACATCAGCCGTCTTATAGTCTTGTTCGCTTGTTTTTTTATTGGCTTTATTTTCATCTTTTTTAAAAATTTTACTTACAAAGCCTTTTTTTACTGGGCTTGGATCAGTTGAAATTTTAAATTTTAACGCAAAATGATCTGAGTAAAGGTCGCTCTTTGCAAAGCCTTTTTCATCGACTGCAAAGCTTGGTTTAAAGACTTCAAAACTACCACTAACATAGCTTAGATCGCCATTTTCCATAAAACTAGGTGAAAGTAAAACATGATCGATCGCTCTTTTTTTGCCATGTACTGCATGAGAATATCTATCCTTTGGCTCAAGCTCTTTATAGAGATCATAAAAATTTCTCGTTGCAATGATGTCATTTAGGATGGATTTTTGTCCAAAGGGCGAGTTAAAATCACCCAAAATAATTGCGTTTTTCTCTTTACCTAGAGCCGTTCTTAACGTTTTTTCAGCCTTTTTTTGCATATTTATGCCATTTTTATAAGTTGGAAAGTGATTTACAAATATGCTAAATTTCTTACCTTCTGTCTCAAAAATAACCTTTAAAATATTTCTCGTCTTTACATTTGGAACTTTAAAAATTTCACTGCCACTTGGCTGTAACTTTGAAATAAGCCCAAGCCCAACAGGCGAGTTTTTCTCCTTTGTAAAGCTTATAAATTTATACTCGCTATCACTTACCAGAGCTTTTAAAACCTGCTCATTTTCGATCTCCTGAAGTGCGATAATGTCTGTATTTAGTGCATTTATGACTTGTCTTGTTCTTTGTAGTTTTGAATCAGCCGCCTCGCAGTCCCATTTAGATACACCTACTTTAAAATCAAGATACTCGCTACCATCATCTTTGCAATCAAATAAATTTTGCACATTATAAGTTGCGATGCTAATTTCACTCGCAAATGCCACTAAAATGGTAAAAACCAAAGCAAAAACTACTCTCAAATCTCACTCCTAAAGTCAAATTCAGCGATATTTTGCCTGATCGCCTCATAAGCGATAATACCAGCACTCATAGCTAAATTTAAGCTTCTGCCCTCTTTTCCCATTGGTATGGTTATGGCGTTTTTAAAATTTATATCCATAAATTCTCTTGGCAGCCCAGTACTCTCTCCACCAAAAAATATAAAATCTCCCGGTTTAAACTCGGCCTCGCAGTAAAGCCTATTTGTCTTTGTAGTAGCGAAGAAAAATCTATCCTTGTGGCTTAAGTTTGCTTCTAAAAATTCTTCCAAACTATCCCAAATTTTTGGATTTAAATTTTTCCAGTAGTCAAGCCCTGCTCGTCTAACAGCCTTTTCACTCAGATCAAACACAGTGGGCTTAACGATATGTAGCTTTAAATTTGCATTAACGCACATTCTACCGATAGCTCCAGTATTTTGCGGTATCTGAGGATGAACCAGGACTATGTTAAACATAAGCTTTCTTTGCCTTAAAAAGTGTTATAAACTAGCCTATTTTAGCCAAAATGGGCTTTTAAGAGTTTTAAAGACTAATCTTTTCTAGGCTTACGCTCGCTTAGATATTTTGAAATTTCAAGCTCTTGCCTACGTTTTATCTCTTTTGCGATATCTTCGTTTTTAAAACCAGCTGATAAAATTTCTGCCACATCAACTTTCGCATCAAATTTTGCCTCATAAATTCCAAGCTTCTTGGCACGCTCTATCCGCTCTTTATTATAAGCTCCAAGCCACGATTTTATGGGCATATTTAGAGCTATTTGCATTAGCTCTTTATCGCTTGGCATGTCCTTAAAATAAGGCTGCTTTAAGATAGAAAAATAGCTCTTTGGTAGACGCATTTTCTCTAAAATTTCCTTTGCGTCAAGCTCAAATTTGCCAAACAAAAGATACAAAAATAGCCTCTCATCATCCACAAATTCTCTAGCACTCTTAAGATCGCTTAAAAACCCATCATCCATAGAAATTTGCATACCAAAAATTTCTTTAAAAAGCCCAAGCTCAAAAAGATAATAAGCTCCTTTTTCTAGATGCTTTGCACGAAAAAATTTAATAAGCTCAGTATTTATCCTATCTCTGCTTAGATGCTCCAAACTAAGGCTTTTCATAAGAGCTAGCGTCTCATCAGCTATGCTAAAATCAAGCCTTGAGCTAAACTGCACTCCTCTAAGCACCCTTAGTGGATCTTCTTTAAATTTTTCACTATCAATGTGCCTTAATATCTTGTTTGCTAAATCTTGCTTCCCGCCGTAAAAGTCTAAAATTTCTCCGTTAAAGATATTCATCATCATGGCATTTATCGTGAAATCTCGCCTAAGGCTCGCCATTTTTGGATCGTTAATATAGCTTACTGCAAAGTCTTTGTGTGAATTTCCAGTTTTGCTCTCGCTTCTTGGAAGCCCAATGTCGTAGTTTTTGTATTTGTAGATAAAGTAGCTTTTGCCAACTCCGCTAGCGCCTATGCTAGCCATTAGCTCATTAAATTTAGTAGGCTCAATGTCATAAACTTCGATGTCATAATCATAAATTTCTCGCCCCAAGAATGCATCTCTCACGCAGCCACCAACTAGATAGACACGTGAAGTAAATGGAGCAAATAGCGACCTAAAAAAGTCTAGCTCGCTATTTTTATAAATTTCATTTTTGATTTTTATCTCATTTTTTGAGCCGTCTAATGGCTTATTTTGAGAGATTTTGGAGTCTATTTTCGATATTTGCAAGGGTAAATTCTAAAAATTTTGTCGTTAGATCAAGCCTTGAAGCAAGATTTTGCTCAGGAGTTTGTTTAAGCCCTTCAAAAAGCACTTCTATGCGCTCAGCAAGGTTTGCTAAGAAAATTTTCTCTTCGCTCACCTCTCTACTTTTTATTAAACTTACTGGTTCCTCTTTTACCTCAAATGCTTGCTCATTTTGTAAATTTGCCTCAACTTTTAGCTCGTTATTTAGTGCATTTTCATTAGACTCTATAGCCAAAAGCTCTTTTTTTAAATTCTCTCGCTCAAGCTCTTCTTGCTTTTTACTTTGCAACGCTTCTATTTTCTCAAGCTCGGCACTAACCTCACTAATTGCCATTCTAGCGATATCATCAAGCTTCATAATCTTATCAACCACCTTTTAAATTCATTTATCTCTTCATCACTTTTCATTCTGATAAAAAACTCTTTCATCTGCTCGTTTTTTATCGCTCGCTCTTTGCGAAGTCCGCTCAGGCGGTTTATCGCACTAAGGGCATCTTTGTTTGATGGATCTTGTTTTAAAATATTTTTATAAATTTCAAGTGCATCATCTTTTAGCCCCTGAGCTTCGTAGATCAGTGCTTCAGTGATTGTGTTTTTCATTTTTTGATAAATCCTGCGATAACATCGCCTATCTCGCTAGTTGAGCAAATTTCAACTGCGTTAAAAGCAGCGATATCTTTTGTTCTGTAACCTTTTGCAAGCGCCTCTTTAACAGCATTTTCTATCGCATCTGCGGCATCATTTTCGCTAAATGCGTATCTTAGCATCATTGCTGCACTTAAAATGGTCGCGATCGGATTTGCTATGCCCTGCCCTGCGATGTCTGGTGCTGAGCCGTGTATCGGCTCATAAATTCCCACTTTACCGCCCATACTAGCGCTTGGCAAAAGTCCTATCGAGCCACAAACCATGCTAGCCTCATCACTTAAGATGTCGCCGAATAAATTTTCAGTAAGTATGACGTCAAAATTTGCTGGCGCTCTTACTAGCTGCATCGCCGCATTATCCACATACATAAAGCTAAGCTCTACTTCAGGGTATTTTTTAGCCACTTCGCTAGTCACCTCACGCCAAAGCTGACTTGTCTCAAGCACATTTGCCTTATCGACCATGCAGACCTTTTTCTTGCGAAGCATTGCTGTTTCAAAAGCGATCTTTGCGATACGCTCAATCTCAAATTTAGAATAAACCATCGTATTAAACGCTCTATCTTCGCCTTTTTCACGTGGCTGTCCAAAATAAAGTCCACCTGTTAGCTCACGAACCACGACAAAATCAACGCCTCTTAAAACCTCTGGCTTTAGCGCGCTAGCATCCACTAGCTCATCAAAAACAATGGCTGGACGTAAATTTGCATAAGCTTCAAGCTCTTTTCTAATCTTTAAAAGCCCACTCTCTGGCCTTAGGTGTCTTGGCAGACTGTCCCATTTCTCGCCGCCGATCGCTCCAAAAAGCACAGCATCAGAGCTTAGAGCAGAACTAAGCGTTTCATCTGGCAAAGGCACGCCAAATACATCATAAGCTGCACCGCCCATAAGCTTATAGTCGTACTCAAATTTCATACCAAACTCAGCACTTACGACGTCTAGAATTTTTATCGCTTCGTTGATTATTTCAGGACCGATACCATCGCCCTTTATAACACAAATTTTATACTTTTTCATTTTTGTTCCATCTTTGCTTTTGCATATTCTATAAGTCCGCCAGCATTTAAAAGCTCTTGCATAAAAGGCGGTATAGGGCTAAATTTATACTCTTTGCCACTGGTTAAATTTACGATCACGCCGTTATCTACGTCTATTTTTAGTTCGTCGCCCTCGTTTATCTCGTCCGTTTCTTTGATTTCCAGTATCAAAAGTCCCGTATTAAAGCTATTTCTATAAAATATTCTCGCGTAGCTTTTAGCTATCACCGCGCCAATGCCAGCAGCTTTAAGCGCGATAGGAGCGTGCTCGCGAGAGCTACCGCAGCCGAAATTTTCTCCCGCTACGATAATGTCGCCCTTATCTATCTTGGAGCTAAAATTAGGATCGGCATCCTCCATTATATGTTTTGCTAAGATATTTTCATCGGAAGTATTTAAGTATCTGGCGGCGATAATTATATCGGTATCGATATTGTCGCCGAATTTCCAAACTTTATTCATCGTTTTGCCTTTTTTAAATTTTCGAGATTTTAGCCAAAAGTAACTAAATAATTCATCAAATCGCGAATAAAGTCTGCAATTTAAACGGCTAAAGGGCAAGGCAAGGGGCGTTTAATGCCCCTTTTTATCTTTTTAAATTTAAAGAACATCTACCCAAGAATTTACACGCTGGGCAAAATCCGGTAACGCCGACAATGATTGGAATTAGGCCGATTAACGCCCAGTAGCTCTCGTAAAAATACCAAACTGCCACCATAAAAACTAGCCCCAGAACGACCCTAATAATTCTACTTTTCACGCTTACCATTTTTTTACCTTTTCTTAAAAATTTTATAAAGCGGGCAGTAGCCGTAATATCCCGTTAAAAGCGGAATTAGCCCGACCGTCCACAACCAGCAGTCGCAAATAAATCCGAAAATAAAAAACCAAATCGCCGCTATAATCAAACGTATAGTTTTATCTAAAACGCTCATTTTATCTCCTTTAAGCTAAAGCTTTTAGCATTCCGTTCATAACCATAGGTTTAAATCCGTAAATTTTAACCAGCCAACTCATATAGCTCTCTCTGGTAGCGCCGAAGCACTCTAACGTCGGAGCCGTTCCCTCCCAGTCGAACTCTACCATTATGGCCTTGCCGTATTTGGTGATAAAAGGGCAAGCCGTATATCCGGTAAATTTCTCGCTAGGTTCTCGTCCTTTTATTGTATCGGCTAAATTTTTAGCTAAGATCGGATACATTTTCCTAACGCTAGCCCCCGTTTTGCCGGACGCAAATCCGCAAATATCGCCGATACCGAATATATTTTTAAATTTTGTACTTTGCAGGCTGTATTTATCGACGGCTAGGAAATTTAGCTTGTCGCCCTCTTTGGTTAGGCCGGCGCGAGCTAAAATTTCGCTTCCTTTTTGCTTAGGCGGCAGGTGAAGCCAGTCGTATTTTACGTCGATTAGCTCGGACGCGATTTTATCTTCGCCGTTTTGTCTATATGCCGTCCAAAACTCGAAAGTAGCGGTATTTGAGCCTTTATCGACGGCTACGATTTGGTGGCGAAGATTAAATTTTATCTTTCTTTTTATCATTATTTGAGTCATCGCCGCGGCATAAGTCGGATCGCCGAAAAGCTTGCCGCCGCCGACGTAAAGATTAACGCTGCCTTTATCGCGGTTGCCGGCCAACCTCAGCCTATCTTCGCTCATGCATGTTACTTTTTTATTTGCGCCGCTACATTTCATCGGGGTTTTTTGATCGCAAAATACCGCCGCGCCGCCGTTTTGAGAAAATTTTTTCATCAGCTCGTTGCTCTTTACGGCGCCTTGTAGAGTGTAGACGGAGGATATATTGCCGCTCGTATCGTTAATATCCTCTAAGCTCAGCCCCTTAACGGCTTCAAAGTCGTATTCCACGCCGCTTGCTACGATTAGATAATCATACCCAAGCTCGCTCCCGTCGTCTAAGACGAGTAGATTGGCTTCGGGCTTTATCTCCGATACGTTTTTGCGTATCCACTCGGTTCCTTGCGGGATATAATCCGCTTTTTCGTAAACGACGTCGCTAGCTTCGTAAATTCCGACGGCGATTAGCGTAAAGCCCGGCTGGTAGTAAAATTTCTCGTCTTTATCCACGAGAATTACCTTGGCGTTAGGCATATCTCTTCTAAGTTTAGCCGCCAACGCGATACCGCTAAGTCCCGCGCCCATTATGACGATTTTAGAATTTATATCGTCGTTTTCGTCGCTCGTTGCCGAGCAACCGCTCATACTCGCGGCTAGTCCCGCGGCCCCCATTAGCTTTAAAGCGTCTCTTCTTTGCAGTCCTTTCATAAATTCTCCTTTTAAACGAGTTTATGAAATTCTACCTAAAAACAGCCGTCCTCTCCGTAACAAAGTTACCTTAAAACGAAAATTTTAAGAAACCAGCCTTATTTCGCCGCGGCTTTGCGTTATTTGCCCGCTTCTCTCAAGCTCTTTTAGCACCCTAGATACCGCTTCTCTAGCGCTTCCTAGATGATTCGCCAGCTCTTCGTGAGTTATTTTTATAAAATTTTCGTTTAGATTTTCGATGCTTTGGGATAAAAAATTCATAATCCGCGCCGAAAGCGGCGAAAATAAAGCCTGCTCCATAACGTTTATGGTTCTGGCAAACCGATCGGCTACGATTTTTAGAGTAAAATTTAAAATGCTCGGATATTTTTCTTTAAGAGGTTTGTAAATTCGCGCCGGAATAACGATGATCTCGCTATCTTGCTCGATTTCGACGCTTACTTTATTTTCTAGCGAATTTATAGAACACGTATCGCACAGCACGCAGCTCTCGTCTTTAGTTAGCCTAAATATCGTTATTTCCTTTGCGCTAGACGACACAAACGCCCTTAAAACGCCTTTTAGTATAAGTATAAATCCGAAGCAATCGTTTCCGGAGTAAAATATATCGCCCTTTTTTACGGTTTTTAGATATGCGTTATCAAAGATCGCATTTAGATCCTCGCTTGCTAGATCGAAATTATTCGTAAATCTCTCGCGCAAAATTTCTTTTAACTCTTCGCTTAGCATTTTGTCCTTTCGTGACTTCGTTACAAAAATTTAACCTTATTATAGGTAATATTGCATAAAAATTTAATACGAAAAGAAAAACAATGCACGACGTTAAGAAAAACGACCCGCAAAGCAAAATAAAATCGCTGCCGATTATGCTTTTTGCCGGTACTATGGGGCTTGGAGGACTTTGCGTAGCCTATAAGAAACTAAGCGAGATATTTGATTTGCCGGGCGAGATATTCTCGGTGCTTAGAGCGCTAGACTGCACGGTATTTTGCCTGCTTTCGGCGTTTTACCTCTTTAAGCTTTTAAAATTTAAAGAAGAAGTAAAGGCCGAATTTTCGCATCCCATAAAGATAAATTTTTTCGGCGGGTTTATCATCTCGCTTTTTCTTTTAGCTCTAGCATACAAAGACGCGCCGCGACTATACTACTCGCTTTTTTACGCGGCTTTAGGCTTGCAAACGATTTTTACGCTTTACGTAATTTCTTTTTGGATAGACGAAAAATTCGATATCGCGACGCTAAATCCAGCATGGTTTATCCCCGTAGTGGGCAACTTGTTAATCCCGATCATAGCCGAAAAATCTCAAGCGATCTGGTATTATTTTAGTTTGGGGCTATTTTTCTGGATTATTTTATTCGCCGTTATATTTTATAGGCTAGTCTTCTGCGATAAGTTAGCCGACAAATTCGTCCCGACGCTAGTCATTACGCTAGCGCCGCCGGCTATGGCGTTTTTGGGATACGTAAAACTAACCGAGCGATTCGACGCTTTTGCGGCGATACTACTTAATATAAACGTGTTTTTCGCGGCGCTTATACTTTTTTCGTATAAAAGATTTATTAAACTCAAATTCGCCCTATCGTGGTGGGCTTTTACCTTCCCGACGGCCGCTAGCTCCATAGCGTTTTTAAAAGCTTACGAAATTACGCAAAGCGATTTTTATTTAGTTTTAGGCGTAGGCGCTTTTGCGGTTCTAGTCGCCTCGATTTTGATAGTCGGATTTTTAACGATTAAATCTATAATAAACGGCGAAATTTTTTCAGAAAAATAATCTTAGCTCAAAAATTTACTTTAGTAGTATTCGTAGCTGATTTCCAGCTTTTTGTATAGGCCGATTTCCGTTATGTCGCCGTTTTCGTAGTATTTGTCCGCGGGCTTAAATTTGACCGAGGTTTTACGCGTCAAATTTCCCCGCTCGTCCCTACTTATATCCTTAAACTGCAAGATTTGTCCGATTTTTGCCTCAGAGCCGAAGTAACTTACCGACGTATACTCCATCTCGTCGCCGTTTGCGGCGTAGTAATAAACCCATTTTGAGTTCGGGGCCTGCGTGATTTTTTCATATTCGCCGTTTGGCTTGCGTTCGTAATTTATCTCTATACCGTGCCGCGGCTCCATATTATTTTCTATCCGCGTTAAAACGCCCTTTTCATCGTAGACATAGCTATCGTCCATCACTAGCGTCCCGCCGGAATACACCGTCCTAGCGATCATTTTGCCGTCCTTGCCGTAGGTAGTTTTCTCCGTACGGGGGTAAAATTTATCCTCGACATACTTTTCTTTGGCTGTCGCGACTAAATTTTCGCCGTCAAATTCGTATTCGTAGAGATAAACGGCGCTATCTTGATATTTTTTGCGTATTAGCCCGTCTTTGTCGTACTCAAACAAAACCGAGCTGTTTGGCACACCGTTTATATGCTCGGTTTCTTGCAGTATATAGCCGTTTTCGTTAAACTCCGTCCGCTTCACGCGCGTATTTTCTAGCGCGCCCGAGCCGTCTATAGAGTATTCGTACTCCGTAGCCGTCATGCTTTTGACCTCGCCTTTTAGATCCTTTTTACTCCAGTCGCTTTCTGGTAAAACGGCCGAGTTTAGATAGCAAACCGCCGATGCCGCCGCGAAAATAGCTTTTAAAATTTTCATTTTTATCCTTTTTCAAATCACGCAAATCCTAGATTAGTTTAGGCTAAATTTCGCCTAAAAGGCGGCAATACCGGTAAAATCCTAGCTTTTACGAGTTTAAATCCGCGCCTGAAACTGACTTAAATTTTTAAGCAAGTCTGAGGCGAATTTTCATTTCGGCAGTTTATTAACTTAAGCTTCGTTTGCCTTTTTTAAAATTTCTCTCATCTCTTCTTCGCTAAGCGGCTCAACCAGTATATTTGCGGCGTCTATGAAGCGATATTTTTCTTTTGGTAAATTTGCCATAAAGGCATTGTATTCGCATTCGCCGAACACGTGCGCGTCCCTATCGTCTACGCCGACTACTAGCGTAAGTATCCAGCGCGAGACCTTACGCTCTCCTAGAACTTCTTGCGCCTGCCACGACGGAGAAGGGGCGTAAGGCAAGATAGTCGGTAAATTTTCGCTAAGCGTATATGCGCCAAAAATTTCATTCCCGTTTTTATCTTCGTATAAATTCTCTCTTGCGCTATAAGCGTCAAGATACTGCACCCGCCTCATCATCTCATCAAATTTAGCCGCAGGGCTAGCGCTTGCAAAAATTTCATCTGTCATAACCGCGTCAAACGCCACGTCGCGCTCTAGGCCATAGATATAAAGCGTTTGATTTTTCTCTTTTGCGTCCTTTAGAGCCTCAAGTCCCCACATTATGTCGGCTTCATAATCAAATTTTAAAATTTGCTCGCTATCGTAAATTTCTTCATTGTCGCGCTCTATTTTCGAGCCGGTTTTGGCTGAAATTTTAGAAAGAAACAAAAGTGCCGTCTGCCAGTCGCCAACGCCGCTTGGAGTGCAGACTCGAACGATATATTTGCCGTCTTCATAGTTTAGCTCAAAACCGCGAGCGCTCTTTTGCCGTACGCCTGATATCATCACGTTTTCGTTTAGCGAAAGCTCGCTCGGCTCGTCGTTTTGAGCATTAAAAAAGCAAAATCCCTCTATAACCTCTGAAATTTCACGCTCGCTTAGCGCCTTTTCATATCCGCCGAAAAGTTTCTTTTTATTTTTTACTTTAAATGTTACGCTCATAAATTCTCTTTCGCCTACTCTAAAACGTCATCACTTGATCGCACTGCCTAACCCACTCGGACAAGATATCCATGCTACCTTTCACCTCAGCCTCGAAATAAGGCTCTCCCGCATGCAAACCGCACCTCGTTTGGCAGCTACCGCAAACCTTTAACATAGCGCCGCTAGCGTATAGCTCTTTCAACATCGCTACTAGATCTACGTCGTAGTTTTCCGGCTTTTTGGTGCTATTTCGCGCAAGATCGACCGCGTCGTTCATTAGAAAAATTCTAACCTCTTCGCCTTTTTCTTTTAGTGTTTTAGCTAGCCTTAATGCGTTGTAAGCATTGTCGGTACCGTTGTATGGTTGATTTGTAAGTATAAATAGAAATTTTTTCATCTTTTTCTCCTTTTGCCAAAAATGTAGCGCAAACCGAGCAAATTTTAGCCAAGCTATATAAAAAGAGGCTAAATTTATCTAAAAAGTAAAAGTACGCCGATCGTGCAGACGATGAGGGCGGTGAAAATTTCAAGTAGCCTTAGGTGCGTTTGTAAAAATTTCTTTAGCATAGCTCCGCCAAGCGCGTAGATATTTAGCGAACAAAACTCGATGAAAACGAGCGTTGTCGCGATCACGCACATACGAGTAAGGCTAAAGGGATCTTCTTTGTCCAAAAATGTAGGCAGTAAAGCCGAGAAAAATATCCATGCCTTTGGATTTGTGACGCAAACGATGAGACCGTTTATAAACATCTGCTTTTTGCTTGGTAAATTTGAGACGTTTGTTACGCTAAGCTCGCCCTTGCCAAAAAGAAGCATCGCGCCAAGATAGAGCATATAAAGCCCTGTGATGATGTTTAGCGCCTTAAATGCGTACTCAAAATGATGAAGCACCGCACCCACACCAAGCATACAGCAAAATGCCACGAAAGCAAGCGAAAGAAGCTGTCCGGTCATCATAATAAGCGAGTGCTTATAACCAAAGCTCATACCGATACTCATCGCATAGGTCATGTTGATGCCTGGCATTAGCGAGATGGGAGCAAGCGTGGCGAAAAAGAGCAAGAAGTCCATAAAAAGCCTTGAAATTTAGCTAACAAATATAAAATTTTAAGCTATAGATCAGATCCAGCGATCAAATTTATAGCTTAAATTTAAAAGGCGGACTAAGCCGCCTCTTTTTTAGTGAGTTAAGAAATACTCTTGAATTTTGGCTTTATCGCTTGTTTTTGTAAGTGCAAGCATCAAAAGCACTCTAGCTTTTTGCGCGTTTAGATTATCGCTTGTTAAAAAGCCGTATTTTGCGTCGTCTACTTCGCCGTTCATAGTCGTTTCGCCGCTTCCCACACGTGAGTCACGAACTACCACTACGCCAGCTTTTGAAGCTTCACCAAGTGCCTCTAGCACGCTAAAGTAAGGGTTTCCGTTGCCAAGACCAGCGCTAATTACGCCTTTTGCGCCGTTTTTAACAGCCACATTTACAAAGTCAGGGTTGTCATTTGCGTGAGAGTAGATGATATCGACTCTTGGAAGCTCTTTTACGCCCTCTAGGTCAAATGCTGATTTTGCTGTGTGTTTTCTAATCGGATTCATATAGTATTTTACGTTGCCATAAAAGACTGTGCCGATCTTACCGCTGTTTGGTGATTTAAATGTATCAACGCCTGTTGTGTTGGTTTTGGTTACCTCTCTAGCAGCGTGAATTTCATCATTCATAATAACCATAACGCCCTTACCTACGCTATCTTTGCTAATAGCTACGTTTACAGCGTTAAATAAATTTAGTGGGCCGTCTGCGCTTAGTGAGCCACTATTTCTCATCGCACCTACAAGTACAACTGGCTTGTCGCTTTTAACAACTAAATTTAGAAAGTAAGCTGTCTCTTCCATAGTATCTGTGCCGTGAGTAACAACGATACCATCAGCTTTGCCGCTATTTAGAAGCTCGTTGATTCTATTTGCAAGCTTTAGCCAAACTTCGTTGTTCATATCTTGTGAGCCGATATTTGAAATTTGCTCGCCTTTTATGGTAGCGATCTTGTTTATATCTGGCACGGCTGCGATTAGTTTATCGACCGTAACAGTTCCAGAAGTATAGCTAGAATCAAGCGAACCTGAGCCGCTTCCTGCTATCGTTCCACCAGTAGCTAGGATGTAAATGGTTGGCTTTGCAACCGCTAAAGTAGCACCTAAAATCATGAGTAACACCGCCTTAAAGATTAAACGCATTTTAGCTCCTTTGCATTAAAATTTACAAAGTCATTATAATGCCATTTATTTAAAAAAATTATTAACTTCTAAATTTTATATCTATTTAAAAAATTCTTATCAAAAATATATAAATTCCGGTTGAAATAACTATGCTAAGAAGAGTATTTTTAAACTTTAAATGCATCAAAATAGCTGTAAAAACCGCTACTATCTCGCTTAAGCCATATGGAAACTCGCTAAATTTCGTATCCTTTAGCCCGTAACAGACCAAAACGACCATTATCATCATGCCCATGTGCTTCTCAATGGAGTCTAAATAAGGGTTTGACTTATGGTTTTTAAGAGCATAAAACGGCGTCGCTCTCGTTATAAAAGCAGCTAGAGCACTTAAAAGCACCGCCACAAAAAGTACCATCTCGCTTGAGTTTACACTTATCAAATTTTATCCTTAAACAAAAGCAAAAATACAAAACAAAGCGCCATTGAGCCAACAAGCACAAATTTAGCTGGAAATAGGCTCACTCCAAGCACACCAAAAAAGGCCGCTGCAAAGAGCACGCGGTAGTTTTTGTCATTTTTGAGCATCTCGATGACGATTACTATAAAAAGCGAGGTCAAACTAAACTCAAGGCCTTTTGTATCGGCCTTTATAAGATCTCCAAGAAGTGCTCCGAGCAGCGTCCCAGCCGCCCAGTATGACCACGAAAGTAGATTTAGCCATGTAAAGACAAAGCTTCGATCACTCGCCTCTTTTAGCTTTAAATTTTTAAATATGGCAAAGGTCTCATCGGTTAGCAAAGCGATGTTTAAGAGCTTAAATTTGATACCGCTATACTCTTTTAAAAGTGAAATTCCATAAAAAGTATGGCGTAAATTTACTAGATAGCTCACGATAGAAACCTCAACATAGCTCGTGCCAGCGCTAAAAAGCGAGAGCATCATAAACTGTGCCGCGCCGCCGTACGCTAGCGTGCTAAGTGCCACAGCGATAAATGCGCTAACGCCCATGCTTTTAGCCAAAATGCCAAAGGCGACACCAAGCGGAAAATAGCCCATAAAGATAGGAACGCTAAGCTTAAAAACATAACTAAAATGCAAATTTTTTCCTTAATAAAAGGCGCAATAATAGCTAAAATTTAAAATTTTAGGATAAAGGCTAGAAATTCTAGCCTTGTAAGGTAAAATTTGAGATTAAAATTTGATGATTTCGCCATCATTTGGGATAGTGATCTTGCTCTCTATGCCTTCTTTTTTAACAAATTCATGAAGATCCTTACGGCTTACGCTCGTGTGATTTACGGCATCCATATGCACTGCGATGATAGTCGTACCGTTAAGCACTTTTGCGGCGTGAGCTACGTCGGCTTTGCCCATTATGATACCGTTGTCAGGAAATGCTAGCACGCGAGCGTCGCCCGTATTCATCACGACCACGCTAGGATTAAATTTGTTTAGAGCCTTATTTACGTCCGCAGTCCAAAGCGTATCGCCCATGACGTAAAGCGTTTTGTGCCCCTTTGCTTCAAACACTACGCCCATCGCATCACCCAAAATAGCACCAAGCTGTTTATTTTCATACATCTCTGCTGTGCCGTGAGCGCCGCCTGCTTTATGTAGTTTCACGCCTTTAAATTCAGCCGATTCGTCTAGCACTCTTACGTCTTTAAAGCCTTGCTTTTTGATTAGCGCCGCATCATCGTTATGCTGAGCAAAGATAACGATATCTTTAGGTAAAATTTCAGCCGCGACCTCATCCCAGTGATCAGGATGCGTATGCGTAACGATGATCGCATCGACGCCCTTATACACCTCTTTTGCATCCATCGGAAGTTCTATCAAAGGATTTCTAAGGTGTGAGTTTAGCGTCCCCTCAAAGCCAGGATATTTACCCTTTGGTGCAAGATACGGGTCAAGCAAAAAGTTCACTCCAGCGTAGTTTATCTTTGCGGTAGCGTTTCTGATATGCTGAAAGCTGTCTTGTGCGTTTGCCGCGCCAAAGCCCAAAAATATGGCGATTAAAAATAAAATTTTATTTATTTTCATTATTTCTCCTTGTAAAATTTACTAACTCAAAATACCAAAAAAGCTAAAAATATATTTAAAAAGAGTTAAATTTCGGCACTTTGGGATTTTACGCTTTTGATTTTACGGTTTGCAAATTTTTTAAAAAGGCGGATGAAAATATCCAAATCGGCGGTAAATTTAGCTTAAAAGCAAAGAATAGAAAGCTGCACCGATCTTATATATATATATCTACCTTGACAAAAATGAGCGCGATAAAATGGCAGTTATGGCAAACAAGGCCTGTGAGCTAGGCAATCCACATAGTTGTCTCTTTTTAGGAAACATATATCTACAAAAAGACACTCTAGTACAAGAGAAAGAAGAAGGGCTTAGGCTTTACGATAAAGCTTGCGAACTAAAAAATGCATTTGCTTGCTATACTCTTGCTCTCATTTATGAAGCTGGGGATACCGGCATGGCACAAGATAAAAAAATAAAGCAAAAATTTACTACAAAAAAGCCTGTGAGCTTGATTTGGAAGAAGCATGCAGTATGCTTAAAAATTTTTAATTAAGCAAAAGATGCTTTTATTCTTGCTCTTAAGAGCAGAAATTTTAGGCGAGATGTATCAAATTTTAATTTCGCCCAAATTAATGCGTCTGCTTTATTGAGTCCTTCTCTTTTGAAGTATTATTTGAAAAATAAAATACCTCAAGCGTAAAAGCAACCAATATCAGCCCAACGATAGTTAGAGTCACATCCATGCTACCTACCTTTTAAGCCCATTTACTATTTCAAGCATCGAGTCACTCGTGGTTATCGCCTTTGAGTTCGCCTCGTACGCACGCTGTCCAGTGATAAGATCAGTCATCTCTTCAACTAGCTGAACGTTACTCATCTCAACAAACCCTTGTCTGATCGTACCAAGTCCGTCAAGTCCTGCTACACCTACCACCACGTTACCACTAGCGCTTGTTTCTAGATAGTTGTTGTCGCCCATCGAGTGAAGGCCAGCTGGGTTTATAAAGTTTGCTAACTCGATCTGACCTATCTGAGCCATCTCTCTCTCACCTGCTTGGAGCACTGACACGGTGCCATCTGTGCCGATAGAAATTTGCGTCGCATTTGCAGGGACTGTGATCTGAGGGATCAGCTGATAGCCATCGCTATTTACGATCGTGCCGTTTGCATCAAGCTTAAAAGCACCATTTCTAGTATAAGCAGTGGTACCATCTGGTAGCTGAATCTGAAAAAATCCGTTGCCAGCTATTACCATATCTAGGTTATTGCTAGTTTCTTTAAAATAGCCCTGAGAAAAAATTTTATTTATCGCCGTTGGGCGCACACCAAGACCCACCTCGATACCAGTTGGGCTTGTGGTAGTCTGGCTTGTAGCCGTACCTGCGTACTCCATGACTTGATACATCAAATCAGCAAATTCAGCCCTATTTTTCTTGTATCCATAAGTATTTACGTTTGCAATGTTGTGTGAGGTTACATCTATCTGCGTCTGCTGGGCTATCATGCCAGTGGCCGCAGTGTAAAGTGATCTCATCATAGTTTTATCCTTTTATTAAGCTTTTAGGGCTAGTTTTTGAACAGCATCCTGGTTAAGATCACTCATGTGACTTGTCATAACTTTTTGATACATATCAACCAAGCGCTGGGTTTCTATTAGACCCACCATTTCTAAAACTGGGTTTACGTTTGACATCTGAGCATATCCTTGCATCACGCTATCAGCTTCATCAAGCTCATTTATGTCGTCAAAATTTCTAGTTTCAAAGAGGTTGTCGCCGACCTTTTTAAGATCTCTTATCTCTCTTGGCTGAGCGATGTAAAATTTAGAAAATTGATTATTATTTGAGTATAAATTTCCATTTTTATCAGCAGTTAGTACCTCGCCTTGTGGTACTTGAATGCCTCTTTGTCCAGGATTTTGTGCCTCATAGCCACTTGGTAAAACCTTATAGCCCTCCTTTGTGACGATATAACCATCACCATCAAGGCTAAAAGAACCGTTTTTGCTAAGTTTTACACCATTTGGGGTATCAACTAAGAAAAATGCGTCGTCTCTTTTTATCGCAAAATCAAGCGTATTTGAGCTGTATTTAAAACCACCAGCACTAAAGTCAGTGTATTCTTCGCTCACTTGTGGCACACGGTTAAGAGTTCTATTTAAAAATTTAGCCCCATCTTTTGTATGATTTTTAAGCGGAAGCTCATCTTGCGTCTCTTTAAAAATTCTTGCAAAGTCACCGATGACCACATCGTTTCGCTTGTAGCCGATCGTATTTACATTTGCAAGGTTATTTGAGATCACATTTAGTCTGTTAAACTGCGTTACCATGCCAGCAGTGGCTTGATAATAACCATTTTGCATACAATTTCCTAGTCAAAATTTGATTGTTTAGAATTACTAAGCAATCATCGTTCCAACTTTGTTTTTTATACATATTTAAAAAATTTTGGGTATAATCCATTTTCTTTTAACCAACACTTAAATCACAATTAGACGATTCGAAAGGAAATTTATGAGCGCCGCAAAAGACTCTTTTTCTCAGATAGAAGAGCTTTTCGCTGAAAATGCAAAAGGCTTTTTGACATACGAAAAATTAGTAAAATTATTAGACAAAGCTCCGACTGCTACGATAGTAAAAAAGATAGAACAACTAGCAAAAACGAATAAAGTCCAGCTCATCACATCTGCTGAGGCCGCAAAGCTTAGAAATTTAGCCGATGCTAAAAAACGCCAAGAAAATGCTCAAAAAAGTGATCAAGATATCGACGAGGATCTCGATCTTTCAGGTGAAAGTGACCTTTTAGAGTGGTCAAGGTCAGATAGTCCTGTCAGGATGTATCTAAGAGAAATGGGGCAGATCGCGCTTCTTACAAAAGATGAAGAGGTAGAGATTAGCAAAAGGATCGAGCTTGGCGAAGATATAATTATCGACGCATTTTGTTCGGTGCCATTTTTGATTGACTTCATACTTGATTATAAAGAGCCGCTTATCAACAGAGAACGCCGTGTAAAAGAGCTTTTTAAGAGCTTTGAAGACGAGAGTGAAAACGAAGAAAATGAAGATAGTGAAGACGATATAGACGAGGAAGATGAAGAGAATGAAGAGAACGAAGCTCCTAAAAAATCAGCCAAAAATGATAAACGTGCTGAAAAAGTTATAGAGAGTTTCAAGGCCCTCGAAAAGGCAAAAAAAGAGTGGCTAAAGACTGCAAATAAACAAGATAAAGTAGAAAGCGATGACACGGCTTCAAAGATGACTCTTGCATTTAAAAAGAAAATTTTAAAAGAGAAGCTAATGGATCTTGGCCCAACAAGCAAGTTAATTAGCGAGATCGTAAAATCAATGGAAACAGCATTAAAAAGCGACGACGAATTTGACAGAGAGCTAAAACGCTTAGAGTATCGCTTACCAATGTTTAGTGACGAGCTTAAGAAAAATCACAAAAGCATACTAAAAGATATCATCAAGCTTAGTAAGGAAGAAATCTCGGCTCGCGTGCCAGAAGCTACAATGGTCTCAACTTATGTCGAGATCAAAAAGCTATTTACTACAAAAGAGGCGAGTAAGCAAGGCTTTGATCTTGAGCCAACAAGGCTAAAAGAAATTTTAGAGCAGATCAAACGTGGAAAGAAAATTTCTGACGAGGCAAAAGCCAGAATGGCTAAATCGAACCTCCGTCTAGTTGTAAGTATCGCAAAACGCTATACAAATAGGGGCTTGCCATTTTTGGATCTCATCCAAGAGGGCAACATCGGCCTTATGAAAGCGGTTGATAAATTTGAATATAGAAAAGGTTATAAATTTTCAACCTACGCCACATGGTGGATCCGCCAAGCTATTTCGCGTGCGATCGCCGATCAGGCAAGGACGATTAGGATACCTATCCACATGATAGAAACGATCAATCGTATCAACAAAATCAACCGCAAATACCTCCAAGAAGAGGGAAAAGAGCCTGATGTAAGCGTTATCGCAAAAGAAGTTGGGCTAAGCGTTGATAAGGTAAAACAAGTTATCAAAATAACAAAAGAGCCTATCAGTCTTGAAGCTCCGATCGCAAACGAAGAAGACGGTAAATTTGGAGATTTTGTTGAGGATAAAAGCTCACTTTCACCGATAGAGCAAATTTTAAAAAGCGACCTTAGAGAGCAGATAGATGATGTGCTTTCGCAGCTAAATGAGCGTGAAAAGGCTGTAATTTCAATGAGATTTGGCTTGCTTGAGGATGAGAGTGACCGCACACTTGAAGAGATCGGCAAGGCCCTAAATGTCACTCGTGAGCGCGTCCGCCAGATAGAAAGCTCAGCTATCAAAAAACTAAAACACCCAAAAGTTGGTAGAAAACTTAAAAACTACATTGAGGGCTAAAAAGCCCTTTTCTTTTGGATATTTTCCTTAAGACTTTCTCTTTAGCTTTATAAAATTTAAAAATTTTTTAGTAACAAATTCACTAACAATCTACATTGATTTTATTATTGAAAGGCTGGATTCAGCCCTCATTTAGCCATTAGACCAAAATAAAAATACAAAGAACTTAGTATTTCTTAAAGAATAAAGTTAGATAAAAAGAATTTACCGACACAAGACCGGTAAAAATTTATTCGCCTAGAAGTTTATCTAGTTTTGCAGCCAAGCTCGTAGTATCATGAGCTTTAGCTAAGCTCGCAGCATGAAGTTTTAAATTTGCTTGTAAATTTTCTTCCAAACTCTTTGCGATGTCGCTACTATCAAGATTTTCTAAACTATTAGCATTCGCCACACTTCTTGCAGCTAGAGCATTTATACCTCTAAATACAGCATTTTGTGTTGATCCGATCTCTGAGCGAAGTGAATTTATATTTTTTAAAATTTCACCTGTATTTGAGCCGTCATCTTTGACATTTAAAAGAGCATTTGTGCCCAAATTTATATTTTTTGTACTCTCGCCTGTAAAAAATCCAAGCTCAGCATCAAATATGTTTTTGCCGTTAAATTTAGCCTCTTTTACGCTATCATTCATAGCATTTCTTAGTGCGTTGATTTCGCCCTTTATGCCTTTTTGTTCATTTGCTGAGAGAGTAGGATTTGTAAGCTTACTTGAAAGCTCGCCTATTCTATCCGTATTTTTACTTAAATTTAAAAGCGTTGAATCAGCGATTTGAAGCATACCGATCATGTCGTTTGCATTTGCCAAACCTTCGTTCAAGACATTTGTTTGTGAAAGCAAACTCTCTGCGATTTGTAAATTTGCACCTGAAGCTTTGATCTCGCTGTTTGCAGAGATAGCATTTAGCGCTTTCTTCTCGCTATTTTTTGCTTGATCTAAATAATAGTTTCCTGAAGCCTGGTTTGCAGTATAAGTTCCTAACTTCATAACAACTCCTTTTTAATAATTCGCCATCGATTCTACTATAAATTCTATAAAAAGTTGCAAAATCTTTATAAAATCCATTTTTCTTTACTCTTCTAGCCTCACTGCGACTGATTTTTTATGAGCGGTTAGCCCCTCAGCTTCAGCTAGCTGCATGCATGATTTGCCAAGATGCATGATACCTTTTCTACTCACTGAGATGATCGAACTTCGCTTCATGAAATTTTCAACTCCAAGCGGCGAGTAAAATCTCGCACTTCCACCAGTTGGCAATGTGTGATTTGGTCCAGCGATATAATCTCCCATCGCTTCAGGCGTAAAGTGTCCAAAAAATATAGCGCCCGCATGAGTCACATCATCGATATAACTTAAAGCATCGTTTGTAGCGATCTCTAGGTGCTCAACAGCAAGCTCATTCATGAGAGCAAAACACTCTTTTAAATCTTTTGCCACTATTATTGCAGCTTTATTTCTTATGCTTGCACTTGCGATTGGCTCACGTTTTAGTGTCTTTAGCTCATCTTCGATGTGTCTTTGTACTGCCCTTGCGAAAGCTTCTACTGGCGTTATCAAAAAGGCACTTGCGATCTCGTCGTGCTCGGCTTGTGAGAGCATATCGATAGCTATGTGGCGAGGATTGGCACTATCATCAGCGATGACGCCTATCTCGCTTGGACCAGCGATCATATCAATATTTACGTCGCCATAAACTAGCTTTTTGGCAGTTGCTACGTAGATATTGCCAGGTCCTGTGATGACATCAACTTTTGGCACTGTTGCAGTTCCATAGGCCATTGCCGCAATAGCACTTGCGCCGCCTACTTTAAAGGCTGTCTTTATGCCACAAAGGTGCATTGCCGCAAGAAGCAAGGTATTTACCTTGCCATTTGGTGCTGGGGTGCAGACAACGATCTCTTTTACACCGGCTACGATCGCTGGGATCGCATTCATAAGAAGCGAGCTAGGATAAGCCGCTTTGCCACCTGGGATATAAAGGCCTGCGCGGTCAACCGCTGTGTATTTTGCGCCAAGCAAGATGTCATGTTCATCTTTATATGTCCAGTCGCTTGGCTTTGTGCGCTCGTGATAGCTTTTTATCCTATCGTGAGCTAAATTTAAAGCCACTCTTAGGGCGTTATCTAGAGAGTTGTAGGCCGCTTCCATCTCTCTTACGTCGATTATTATGTCGTTTTTGCCTGTGACGCTAAATTTATCAAATTTTGTTATCTGGGCAAAAAGTGCACTATCGCCATCTTTTCTTATCTCGTCTATTATGCTAGCAACCACTGGCATTACAGCGCTCATATCATTATCACTTCGTTTAACAAGCTGTAAAAATTTACTCTCAAAATCAGCGTCGCTGCTATGAAAAAATTTCATCCATGCTCCTTTAATTTTAATTTTCTCTCATATCTTTGCTTTTGTGTAATGTTACCTAAAATTCCACCCTGGTGAATGTATAAAATTTGATCCCCAAGCTTATCTAAATTTGCAAAAAGCGTGATAAAGCCAACAGGGTCGTATACTAGGTCAAATTCCACGCCACTTTTGCAAACCTCTAGCCAAATCTCATAAAGCTCTGGGTATAAATTCCCAAAATGATACTTCTTTGGCGGATTTAAAATTTGCACCTTGCTATTTTTATCTAGCTCATAAATTTGCTTTTTTAGATAGTCACCATCCCCTACGCATGGCGCTGTAAAGACCCTAAGATCGGTATGCTTTGCTAGGTAGCATGCGCTAGTACCTGTGCCTGAGGGCAAGAAAATATCGGGCCTTATACCACTTTTTTTGCTCCACTCATCTATCTCACGCGCCTGCGTGATAAAGCCAAGCTCAGCCTCATTCTGCGCCACGCCTTCATTTATAAAGAGTGCATTTTTACTATTTGCAAGCTCTTTAGCAAATTTCTCACGCTCTTCTTTTACGAAAATTTCCATGCCATTTTCAAGTGCAAATTTGAAATTTCCAACTGGATTTTGCTCTAAATTTGAACTAAGATGAGAGACGACATAGTAAAATTTAAGCCCCTTTAGCCTAGCAAAAAGGCTTAGGCTATACATAGCATTTGACTGGCTTGAGCCGTGAGATACGATGGCCTGAGTGCCACCAAGATCAGCCTTTAAAAAATACTCTAGCTTTCTTGCTTTATTGCCGTTAAACTCGCCTAGCAGATCATCTCTCAAAAGCCAAAACTCTCGCCCCTTAAGAACAACCTGCTCAATCACCCTTAAACTCCAAAAATTTCTCTATCTCGTTGATAGCCTCTTTATTTGAGAGTGAAAATTTGATCTCGATGCGCCTTGAAGCGTCTTTATCTTCGGCTCCGTCCTTAAAAACTAACTCATTGTAGCTTCGTCCGCTTGCCACGAGTAACTTTCTCAGGCGCGCGTCATCACTAAATGAGCTTATAAACTCCATCACCGCGTAAGCTCTTTTTTGTGAAAGCTCTAAGTTATAAATGTAGCTTCCATCACTATCTGTAAAACCTTCAATTATTATCTGATCAATGTTTGAGGCGATCTCTTTATCATTTAAAAGCACGTCAAAATACTTACTAAGCGTGGCTTTTAGCTCCTCTTTGACCTCTTCTTTTAAGACCGCACTTGCTTTATCAAAAAGCACTGAGGAGCTAAGCTTTAGTGCGCCTGAGTTTGGGTCGATCTCGATGCTATTTCCAAGCCTATCTTTTAAGGCTGAGATCACTTTTACCCTTATGCCAGTTAGGTTTTTGACCCTGTCACGAGTGACATTTAGATCCCTTAAAAGCTCGTCATATCTAGCCTCTTTTTTGCTCACTTGCTCGAGCAAAAAGGCGATCTTGGCTAAATTTTTCTCGCTACTTTCATTTGCGTCGCTAAGCGCTCTATCTTTTGATGAAATTTCATCATTTAGCACGATCATCTTTTGATTTAGATCAAAAATGCTAGCATTTAGCTCTTTTATGCTCGCATTTGCGTCTTTATTTTCCTCTATGAGCTGGGCTAGCTTTTCTTTTAGGGCGTCTATTTGGATGACGAAAATTTCATTTAATTTTTTTAAATTTATGTTTTCGTCGCTTATCTTTGAAAGCTCACTTTTTAGTGCGTCATTTAGCTCTTCAAGGGTGAAATTTCTACCCTGGGCGTCTTTTAAATTTGCTAAAGCTGCGATGATAGCTTGCTCTTTATTTTCAAGGGTGTTTTGGGTTAGGACGTATTTTACGACGACAGCACCGATAAGTAGCATAAAAACGAAGAGCAGACCTGCCATCAAGTCCGCGTACGAAACCCAAAAGCTTGATTGATCTTCGTTATTTTTGTTTATTTTCATTGCACTAGATTTTCGATTTTTTCTATTACAGAATTTGCTTCTTTATCGATCTCATCTATATTCTTCTTAAGCTCAGCAATCAAGCTCTCACGCTCTTTTTCGCGCTCCAAGCTCCTGCCCTCTTGCTCATACGCCGCCTTAAATATCGTAGCACTCTCCACGAGCGAGGCTCTAAATTCCTTTAGCGCTTCATTTTGCTCTTTCATCAAAGAGAGAGAAAATTCTCTTAAAACCTTGTCAAAACTCTTTATAGTCTGCTCAAATTTTATCTGGCTCTCTTTTGTAGCGTTTAAATTTCTACTAAAAATTTCGCCAAGCTTTGCATGCTCGGTTAAAATTTTAACCTCCATATCTTTAAAGGCATTAGAAAACGCGCTTACTGCCTTTAGCATATCAGAGTGGATTTTTACAAATTCATCTTGTTTTAGGCTAGCTTCATTTAGCATTTTAAGGTTTGTGCTAAGCTCAGCTTTGCTTTGATTGATGATATTTTTTTCAACCTCGCAAAGCTCTTTTAGACTGTTAAATTTCTCATTTGTCAGTTCGCTTAGCTCTTTTACAAATTTATCATCAAGCACCATTTTAAAAGCGTCATGACCATCTTTGAAGTAGCCAACAGAGGCTTTCATAAAATTTGCATTTAGCTCATTTTCCTGCCAGAAAAACTCACGGCTAAGCTCTTTTTGCTCGCTGTAAAATTTCTCAAATTTACTAACGCCTATCTTTTCAAAAAACATCCACCAAAGCGCTAAAAAAATACCATAGATCGATACATAAAACGCCGTAGCGACACCATTTAGTAATATAGCGATCTCTTTTTCAAGACCATCTGTGGTATTTGAGCTAAACTCTGGCATAGAGATGGCGATACTGATAAATGTACCCAAAATTCCAAGCATAGGAAAGACTGCTTGGCCAATATTTGCTAGGTTGTCATTTCTAAAATTTCTTGTGTAGTTCTCGAAAAAATCTTCAAATTTAGCGTTTGCCTTTTTGACGCTTGAAATTTCAAAGAGATGCGAGATGATAAATTCTTTTAGCCTTATCTTGTAGTCTTTGGCATTTGCTAAGAAATTTGAGTAAGCTACCAAAGCGCTATGACGAGAAAAAATAAAGGCAACAAAGAGTATAACGCCCATCATCACGATGGTGTGAAGCTTCATCTGAAAATTTATAACACCAAGATAGGCTAGTATCGCCAAGATGTAGATAGCTAAAGGGATAAAGATAACTTTAAAAAAGACAAAGAAAGAGTGAGCTTGGTGCTCCTTTGGCACACTTAGCTCACTAAAATCATTTTGATTTTGCATAGGATTAGTTCCTATTTATGCAGTTTAAGTCGCTAAAAGCAGTCTGAAGACGCTTAACCATGCTCTCCTCGCCGCTTCTTAGCCATTTCCTTGGGTCGTAGTATTTTTTATTTGGCTTATCCTCACCCTCTGGGTTGCCGATCTGGCCTTGCAAGTATGCTCTATTTTTGGCCTCATACTCGCGTACTCCGTCCCAAAACGCCCACTGCGTATCAGTGTCGATATTCATCTTGATAACACCGTAACTTACAGCATCTTTGATATCCTTTAGCTCACTGCCGCTACCGCCATGAAATACAAAATTTACAGGTTTGCTATCTTTTGTATTAAATTTTTTAGCGACATAGGCTTGTGAGTTTTTAAGAATTTCTGGTCTTAGCACGACATTACCCGGTTTATAAACGCCGTGGACGTTACCAAAACTAGCTGCGATGCTGAATTTATCACTTATCTTGCTTAGTCTTTCATAAGCAAGTGCGACGTCTTCTGGCTGAGTGTAAAGAAGCGCATTATCAACGCTTGTGTTATCCACGCCGTCTTCTTCGCCACCAGTGACGCCTAGCTCGATTTCTAGGCTGATGCCAAGCTCGCTAAGCTCTTTTAGATATTTCTCGCATGTGCTTAAATTTTCATTGATATTCTCTTCGCTAAGATCAAGCATGTGAGAGCTAAAAAGTGGCACGCCGTGAGTTTTTTTATACTCATGACTTGCTTTTACTAGCTCATCTATCCAAGGTAAGAGCTTTCTAGCAGCGTGGTCTGTGTGCAAAATGACTGGCACGCCATAAGCCTGGGCAAGCAAATGAACATGCTTTGCTCCAGCGATCGCGCCAAGAACGGCTGCGTTGTCGCAGGCTTTACCAGCGTAAAAACCTGCACCGCCATTACTAAACTGAACGATAACAGGCGAGTTAGCAACCTTTGCCGCTTCTAAAACAGCATTTACCGAGTCGCTGCCTACGACATTTACAGCAGGTATTGCAAAACCTTGCTCTTTGGCATAAGCATAAAGTTTTGTTACATCATCTCCGCTTAAAACACCAAGTTTTACGATATCTAAAACGCCCATTTTATCCTCCAAATTTTATTTGTATTCTATCTTTGCTTTTTGGCGTAGAGCTTCACTTTTTTGTCTAACAGCAGCTTGGAATTTCTCCATTTTTACAGCTTGCTCGATCTCTGGTTTTGCTTGCTCAAAGCTTACAGTACCAGCAGCTTTGCCATCTTCTTTTAAGATTACATGATAACCAAACTGAGTTTTAACTGGTTTAGTTGAAACTGCGCCATTAGCCATTGAAAATGCAGCATCTGCAAAAGGTTTTACCATTTGGCTTTGACCAAACCAACCAAGCTCGCCACCATGTGCTGCTGAACCTTTATCGATTGATTTTTGGCTTGCTAGCTCTGCAAATTTCTTAGTTAGAGCCTCGCCTTTTAAATTTTTAAGCTGAGCAATGATATCGTTTGCTGTTTTTTCATCTTCAACTAAAATATGTTTAGCTTTTGCTTGAGCTGGCTCATTCATGCTAGATTTGTTTTTATTATAAAAGTCTTTTAGTTCATTTTCACTTACTTTTAAGCTATCAAATAGTTTTCTCATATAAAGCTCAACTGCGATGCCTTCTTGTGCAGCCTTAACAGCTTTGATATACTCAACATCTTTTTCGATACCGCTTGATTTAGCATCTTTTAAAAGAAGTTTTCTATTTATTAGATCGTCGATAATGCGTTTTTTCTCATTTGGCTGAAGCTTGCTAGCGTCAAAACCCGGCATAGCTGCTGACAAAAGTCCTGAAATATCGCTATCGTTTATAGCGTCACCATCGACTGTTGCAACTACTGCTGCATTTAGAGTAACAGCTGCCGCTAAACTTAAAACTGCTGGAAACAAAAATTTTTTCATATAAATCCTTTAAAAAATTGATTTTATGGGCAAGATTATATCAAATAAAGCGATAACTTTTCATTTAACTTAAGAAAATAAGGTAAAATACGAAAATGAGAACAAAAAAAGATATTTTAGAGATAAAAATAAGACTTCTAGAAGAGTTTAAAGACGCCAAAAGTGAGCTTAAATTTAGGAATTTATATGAGCTACTTGTCTGTGTCATGCTCTCAGCCCAGTGCACTGATAAAAGAGTAAATTTAATAACTCCAGCTTTATTTGAAGCGTATAAAGATGTCTATGAGCTAGCTAGCGCAAATTTAGCAAGTCTAAAACTAATGATAAACTCGTGCAGCTTTTTTAATAACAAGGCGGTAAATTTAATCAAAATGGCAAACAGCGTGGTTGAGCTTTATAATGGAGAAATCCCGCTTGATGAAGAGAAGCTAAAAGCGCTTGCTGGAGTTGGGCAAAAGACCGCTCACGTCGTGCTTTTAGAGGCTACAAATGCAAATGTTATGGCTGTTGATACGCACGTTTTTAGAGTGGCGCACAGACTTGATCTTAGCCATGCAAAAACGCCAGAAGCCACTGAAGCTGATCTTAGCCATGCCTTTAAAACAGATCTTGGTAAGCTTCATCAAGCCATGGTGCTCTTTGGACGTTATACCTGTAAAGCCAAAAAGCCACTTTGCCATGAGTGTATCTTAAATGATCTTTGTAACAGCAAGGACAAGATTATTTAATTTTCTCAAGCTTTGCTAGAAAATTTTTAGCATCTATAAAGCCGATAGTTCTAAGAAATTTTAGCTCATCGCCACCATTAAATAGTAAGAGCGCAGGTGGATCAATAAGCCCAAAATTTCTTAGCATCTCATCATTTTGTGATCCACCATTTGTTACATCGATACGAATAAGTGCAAAATTTGCCAAAGCATCCATAACATCACTATCTTTAAAAGTGTTCTTTTCTATCTCTTTGCAGCTTACACACCAATCAGCATAAAAATCTACTAGAACGGGCTTGTTTGAGTTTTTTATTATCTCATTTAGTTCATCTAAATTTTTAACGGAATTAAATTTTAACACACTATCACTTTTTGCCAAATTTAGTCCAGAAAGTGGAGAAAAAGCCTCCTTTGAGCCCAAGAATGAACCAACTATTAGCATAACTGAATATATAAAAACTAGGATAAAAAACGCTTTTTTAAACTTAGCCCAGCTTTGCTCTGCTACTTCAAATGCCCCAAAATAAACTGCCATAAAAACGCCTATAATGCCATATCCTAATAGCTCAAAAAATTCTCCAAGCACACGTGCAAGGATCCAAACTGCCATGATGAGCATCAAAAAACCAAAGAATTTTTTCACTTCATCCATCCAACTACCAGGTTTTGGCAAAAGCTTTCCAGAGCTTAGCCCGATAATAAGTAGTGGCACGCCCATGCCAAGCCCCATGACAAAAAGCATAATGCCACCATAAAAGACATTTCCACTTTGGGCAATATAAAGAAGCGCACCAGCTAATGGTGCTGCTACGCAAGGTGATACGATGAGAGCTGAGGCAAAGCCCATAATAAAAATTCCAACATAGCCTGAACTATTTTGCGATTTTTTACTTATCAAATTTTCAAATTTTGCTGGCAATTTTATATCATAAAATCCAAACATGCTAAAGCTTAGAATGACAAAAATGACCGCAAAAGTGCCAAGTACATAGATATTTTGCAAAGCTCCTGCGATACCAAAGCCAAGTAGACTAGCTGCCACTCCAGCTAGTGCGTAAGCTAGGCTCATCGCGACAACATAAATGAATGATAATAAGAAGCCTTTTTTTGCATTTAAATTAGCACCTTTTGAGACGATTATGCTTGAAAGTATCGGTATCATCGGAAAGACGCAAGGTGTTAGTGAAAGCAAGAGACCATAACCAAAAAAAGTAAGAAGCGAGATAAAGAAATTTTTATCTCCAAGCCTATTTGCGATATCTTGCTCGCTAGAAAATTCTTCAGCAAGAATGTCGGTATCGTTTTTTTGCTCTTTTTTAAAAGTGGCGATGCTAAATTTTCCAGCTTGGTCAGTTATCTCATAAATTCTGCTTTGCGGGCGGTAGCAAATGCCGTTTTTAGCACAGCCTTGATAGTTAATGTCAAGTATTGCTTTGCCATGTGAAAGATTTTCTTTTACTAAATTTAATGGAATAAAAATCGAAAAATCTTTTGGATAAATTTCATATTCTCCCGTATTTTCACTACTTGGCAAATTTAATAGCTCATTTATCTTTTTGCCAGCTAGCTTAATCTCAAAACTCTCTTTATAAAGATAGATATTTTCACCAAAGTTAAACTTCACTTCAACATTTTGACTATCAACGCTTGGAGTTAAAACAAAGGCTTTGCTAACATCTAAAACCTCGGCAAAAAGCGAGCCTGCAAATAAAATAATCGAAAAAAGAAATTTTAAAAACATACTAATCCTTGCTAAATTAAAAAAGATGATTTTAGTCTAAATTCTTAAATTTATTCTATTTTATTGTAAAATCGTGAAAATATGTGAAATTTTAAAGGAGCAAAGATGTCAAAAGACAAAAAACACCAAAAAAGCGAGAAACTTGGCTACGAGGAAGAGCTTAGACTGCTTCAAATTGAACTTTTAAAATTTCAAAATTACGTAAAAGAAAAAGGCCTTAGAGTACTTATGCTAATGGAAGGGCGCGACGCAGCCGGTAAAGGCGGAACGATAAAACGCTTAACCGAGCATCTAAATCCAAGAGGTTGCCGTATAGTAGCGCTTGCTAAGCCAAGTGATGTCGAAAAAACGCAGTGGTATTTTCAAAGATATGTGACTCATCTACCAAGTGCTGGAGAGATCGTGATCTTTGATAGAAGTTGGTACAATAGAGCTGGCGTTGAGCCAGTGATGGGCTTTTGCACGCAAGAAGAGCATAAAGAATTTTTACGTGAAGTGCCAAAATTTGAAGAGATGATCATAAACTCCGGCATAATTTTCTTTAAAATTTATCTATCAATCACAAAAGATGAGCAGAAAAAACGCTTCAAAGAGAGGCAAAATGATCCATTAAAGCAGTTTAAAATTTCACCCGTTGATCAAAAAGCACAAGAGCTTTGGGATCAGTACTCTATCGCTAAATATTCTATGCTTCTTGCCTCTCACAATAGCATTTCACCATGGGTCATCGTCTCAAGCGATAACAAAAAAGAAGCTAGGCTAAATGTCTTTAAATTTATCCTAAGTCACGTTGAATATCCAAAAAAGATAAATGACTACTTGGAATTTGACAAAAACGTCGTAAGAGACGGAAGTGAAGAGATAAAACGCATAGAAGAAGGGCTAAATAAAGATAAGTTAAAGAGTATTGATTAAAGAATTTTTAACTTCTAGCTGGCGATTTGCTTAGATTTGCTAGCTAAATTTTTAAGCCCACCACATTACTTTTGCTAAAATGACCATTATTAGGCAAAGCACTAGAGCTATTAAATGTGAAAATTTACCAAATGGATCAGGCTTTTTTAAAATAACGACATTAAAAACAGAGATAAAAGTTACAAGGCACATTATAAGTAAAACAAAAATTTTTACAAGTAGCAGCTTTTGAAAGTTGCTTTGCCACCAGCCAAGCTCGCCTCCAAAATAGTCTTTTGCCATATAAGCACCACTTATTAAAAGCAATAAAAATGCCGTGCCAAATACCTTTGCGCTGCCTTTTGTGTAGGCTTTTTTAACTATTTCAAGGGTTTTAGTATCAACCGTTTTTTTAGCAAACGGATATATGCAAACATCGAAAAATACGTATCCTATAAATACAATGGCACAAATTAAATGAGTAATCAAAAAAAATAAATACATTTTTTGCCTTTTTTGTTTGGCATTATATAAATTTTAACTATTTAAACTGCTTATTTTGAATCAATTTTAAGAATTTATGAAGATAAATTTATAAAAGAGCAAGGCAAGCGCCCTGCTCTAGGAGTTTTACTCGACTTCAGCGTCTATAACGTCGTCGTCTTTTTTGTTGTTTCCACCGTTTGCTCCAGCGTTTTCATCTTTTTTATACATAGCTTCTGCTAGTTTGTGGCTGGCCTTGCTTAGAGCTTCTACTTTTGCATCGATCTGTTCTTTTGAAGAATTTTCATCTTTTAAGACCTCTTTTAGGTCGTTTAACGCAGCTTCGATGTTGCTTCTATCCTCAGCTGGGACTTTCTCGCCAAGCTCGCTCATGCTCTTTTCAGTTTGATGAACTAGTGCGTCAGCTTGGTTTCTAGCCTCAACTGCGTCTTTGCGCTTTTTGTCTTCTTCTTTATGAAGCTCAGCATCTTTTACCATGTTGTTTATCTCTTCTTCGCTTAAGCCGCTTGATCCAGAAATGGTGATATTTTGGGCTTTGCCAGTTGCTTTATCTTTTGCTGAAACAGTTAAAATTCCGTTTGCGTCGATGTCAAATTCAACTTCTATTTGAGGCACGCCTCTTGGAGCTGCTGGGATGCCTTCGAGGTTGAAGTTACCAAGTGATTTATTATCCCTTGCAAACTCACGCTCGCCTTGTAAAACCATGATAGTAACGGCACTTTGGTTATCTTCAGCAGTTGAGAAGACTTGGCTTTTCTTAGTTGGTATGGTTGTACCTTTTTCGATAATCTTAGTCATCACGCCGCCAAGTGTCTCGATACCAAGGCTAAGCGGAGTTACGTCAAGAAGTAGCACATCTTTTACGTCACCTTTTATAACCGCACCTTGGATAGCAGCACCGATAGCTACGACCTCATCTGGATTAACACTCTTATTTAGCTCTTTACCAAATGCTTTTTTGACCTCTTCTTGAACTAGTGGCACACGAGTTGAACCACCGACCATTACGACCTCTTTAATGTCGCTTTTATTTAAACCAGCGTCTTTTGTTACCTCATTTATCTTAGTGATAGTCTCGCCCACAAGTGAGTCGATCATACCCTCAAATTTAGCACGAGTTAGCTTTTTGACAAGGTGTTTTGGACCAGTCGCATCAGCTGTGATAAATGGTAAATTTATCTCAGTCTCTTGAGCTGAGCTTAGCTCTTTTTTAGCATTTTCAGCAGCTTCTTTTAAGCGTTGAAGTGCCATGATATCGCCTTTTAGATCGATGCCATTTTCATTTTTAAACTCGCTTACTAGCCAGTCAATTATCTTGTTATCAAAGTCATCGCCGCCCAAGAATGCGTTACCGCCAGTTGCCAAAACTTCAACGATATTATCACCAGTCTCTAGCACTGTAACGTCAAATGTACCACCACCTAGGTCGTAAACTAAAATTTTCTCAGCCTCTTTTTTATCAAGACCATAAGCAAGTGCTGCAGCTGTTGGCTCGTTGATGATACGAAGTACGTTTAGCCCTGCGATCGTTCCAGCCTCTTTTGTAGCTTTTCTTTGGCTATCATTAAAGTAAGCTGGCACAGTAATAACCGCATCTGTTACCTTTTCACCAAGGTATGCTTCAGCGTCTTCTTTTAGTTTGATAAGAATTTTTGCTGAAATTTCTTGTGGAGTGTAAACCTTGCCAGCGATCTCAACTGCGCAAGCGCCATTTCTATCTACAACGTGATATGGCAAGCGGCTTTTTGCCTCTTCAGCATTTTTTTCATTGCTCATCAAACCCATGATACGTTTGATAGAATATATCGTTTTTTCAGGGTTTGTAACTGCTTGACGTTTTGCAACGTCACCTACTAGAATTTCACCCTTGTCTGTGAAAGCAACAACTGATGGAGTTGTGTTTTTACCCTCTTTGTTTGGGATAACTTTGCTCTCGCCACGCTCAAAAACGCTCACACAAGAGTTTGTTGTACCTAAGTCTATACCTATAACTTTTGACATATTTTTCCTTTTTATTAGATTTTATTTTTATAAATTTAGTTTGCCACGCTGACCATAGCTGGGCGCAAAACCCTACCATTTATCATATAGCCTTTTTGCAAAGCTTGTACGATTTGACCACTCTGCTTCTCTTCGCTATCGACCCTTAAAACGGCATTGTGCACGCTTGGATCAAACTCAGTATCAGTTGGTATCTCGCTTACGCCATGCTTTTCAAAACATTTTTTAAACTGATTTATAGTTATCAAAATACCCTCTTTGATCTTTTTAGCAAATTCATCATCCTCTGGATCAAAATTCGCAGCGATCTCAAGAGCATCTATGACTGGTAGCAAGTCCCTAGCAAATTTCTCATTTGCATAGTTTGCAACATCCGTCTTCTCTTTTTCATATCGCTTTTTGATATTTTCAAACTCAGCATTTGCTCTGTAATATTTATCAGTTATTTCTCCGAGCTCTTTTTCAAGTTTTTCAACCTTTGAAATATCACCAAGTGCGTCCAAATTTACGCTATCATTAGCTAGTTCTTGCATAGGCTCAACCTCAGGTAGGTTTTGCTCTTTTACCTCTTCGCTCACGCAGCCTCCTTTATTAGATTTATAAATTTTACATAGTCAGTATAAATACTGCCAGCACAGATCATCTGTGCTTCGTTGCCAAGATAGTTTGTACTAAATTTAAGTCCCATAAAATTTTCATCAAACATAGGAGAAAATGTAAGTTTCTCATCCATTTGCAAGCTAAAACTTGGGTCAAAAACCATCTTAAAACGTCTATCTTTAAACATATCAAAGGCTAAAATTTCATTTTCTTGGAAGTAAATTTTAGTCCTTTTAAGCTCTCTTATCTTATTTTTTAGTTCGCTTAAACCAACTTGAGAGCAGATAAGCTCAAGTTTGTTTAAACTAACTCCAGCAAGATTACTTAAAAATTTATACATCCTAGCATCAAATTTGATAACGATCTCATCTTCACCAAAATTTAAGATCATATATCTATTATTTAAATTTAAAATTTCTAGCAATTCATTATCGATTGTGCCAAAAATCATACAATAGAGCTCAAATTCATCACATAACTTTTTCAATCCTTCGGCATCATTTATCTCTAAATTTATATCACTTATAGCAAAAATTTCACTCCAATATCTTCTCATCGCAGCGATTGTTGGTATACGACCGCCACTAATGTGAAGCTTTGTGATCTCGCCCTCATCTGAAAGCTTTTTGAAATAAACGCGTATCGTAGAAGCCGGAATAGCCGCGCTCATACGAGAGCCAAGCTCATTTGAACCAATAGGCATATTATCCTGCAAATAAGCCTCAATGATAGAATTTAGTATCAAATCACGTTTATTTGTTTTACTCACTTTTAGCACTCTTTCTTTTTAATTGCTAAGCGGATTATACAACTTTAGTTTATCAATGTCAAGTATTTAAGTTAAAATAATTTATTTATGTATCTTTAGTCTGTATAACTAAGCTTATTTAATATTAATTGTATAAGCCTTTTTGAAAATAAAATTACAAAAAATAATTAAACAAACTTAAAAGTCTTTTATATTACCTCTACGTTCTAATATTTTTATACGTTTTTACGTACTAATATAATGCTTTATAGTATAATATATAATATATTTTAATTTATTTATACGTATTTCTATTATTTATATATTATTTTATGTATATTTAATAAAATAATCCGTATAATACTTTAATGATTGAAACAAGTGATATATTTAATTTGCTTCACAATGCAGTTGAGGCAAAAAATATCGGTAAGAAAATTTCACAAGCAAAAATGGCAGAAGAGCTTGGTGTACCAATGAGAACATATCAAGATTGGAGGCTTGGCAACTCAAAGCCGCAAGCTGCTGCTGCAGTTTGTAAACTACTTTGTGAGCTTGACGACGATGAAATATTATTTGTTATCAATAAGATGAGAAAGTTATTAGGAAAATAGATGAAAAATTTGACACAAAAAGAGAGAATCGATCTTGAGAGCGTGTTTGCAGCTATCTGCACTAAGAAAGAGCCTAAATTTTTAGGTTTCTATAAAGACTTTTACTCGAGTACGATTTTAAAATTTTACGTAGTTAAGGACAGAATTAAAAAAACAAAAATCAAGAAAAATTAGTTTTATATTATTTGAGTAGAAAAATATTTTTTGCTGCATTTAAAGATTAATAATTTAGATAAATTCTCCTTAAATATTGACTTTATTTAAGAAGAATTTGCCGACTTATTTCTTGCCAAATTTAGCTAGCGCTCTTTGGTAGTCCTCTTCACTATCGATGCCGATACTTTGGCTCTCAACCTCTAGCATTGCTATCTTTTTACCATTTTCTAGGGCACGTAGCTGCTCGAGCTTTTCGGTGTTTTCAAGGCTTGATGGCAAGAGAGCACAAAACTCTTTTAGGCTTTTTACGCTGTATCCGTAGATACCAAGGTGCGCCTTGTAGCTTTTGCACTCGCTTCTATTAAATGGTATCCTTGATCTTGAAAAATAAAGCGCGTAGCCCTCAAAATCAGTCACCACTTTAACTAAATTTTTATCATCCGCAAACTCATCGTCTATCTTTTTATAGCAAGAAAACATAAAGGCTTTCCCTTTGTTTTGCTCGCAAAACGCCCTAAATTTAGCGATATTTTCAGGTTCAATAAATGGCTCATCAGCCTGAACATTTATGATGATCTCACTCTCGCTTAGCCCCAAAATTTGTGTTGCTTCGTTTATCCTGTCAGTGCCACTTTGATGATCTTTGCTAGTTAGCACCGCTTTTATGCCGTGAGCCTTGGCGATCTCTAGCACGCTTGGCTCGTCCACAGCAACCGCTACATCGTCCACGCCGCTTACTCTAAGAGCTGTCGCCACAAACATTGGCACGCCGTTTATCTCTTTTAAAATTTTATCACTAAACCTTGTTGAGGCAAGGCGAGCTGGGATGATTATCATCGCTCGATCCATTCTAGGACGCACTTTTCTATCTCGTCCTCTTTTATGATATTTTTGTGTAAAATTTTCGCGCTAAATAGCGAGTTTATCGAGCTTGGCACGCTATCGTTTAAGATTTTAGCGGTCTTTGCGAGCGCATCTTTTTCATCTTTTGTATCTTTGATCTGGCACGCTTTGATCATGCTTGGCGTAAATTTCACCCAGTGCGCGGTCGATGTGATGACGTTTATACGGCTAGCATCCACCATCTTAAAGCAAGTAGCTGTATGCGGATCGATCGCGTAGCCGCCCCTTGCGAGCTTTGCGATGTATGTCTCGCACTCTTTATCGTCGCACCAGCTAGCCTCAAAGTCCTCTTTTAGCGCTTCAAGCTCTTGCTTGCTAAGCTTATAAAATTTATTTTTTGCTAGGCTTTGCATGAGCTCATTTGTTCTAACGCTGCCAAATTTATCAAACAGCAAGCGCTCGACATTTGAGCTGATCAATATATCCATGGCTGGGCTTATCGTCTTAACTAGTTTTTTGTCCCTGAGGTCGTAAATGCCGGTGGTAAAAAACTGCGTTAAGATATTGTTTGCGTTTGAGGCGATCTTGATCTTACCGATCTTTGCGCCCATTTTTTTAGCGTAATATGCCCCAAGTGCGTTGCCAAAATTTCCACTTGGCACGATGATGTCAAAGCTCTCGTTTGCCTTAAGCGCCTTTTGCTTTAGTAAATTTGCGTAGGCATAGGCATGGTAGATGATTTGAAAAAGGATCCTGCCAAAATTTACCGAGTTTGCTGCGCTTAGTTTAAGGCGCTTTTTCTTCAGCTCAGCCTTAAATTTATCATTTGCAAGTAGCGTTTTTAGCACCCTTTGAGCGTCGTCAAAGTCGCCTTTTATGCCAAAAACCTTTAAATTTTCACCTTGTATGGTCTGCATCTGAAGCTTTTGCACCTCGCTCGTGCCACCATCTGGATAGAGACAAACAACTTTGATATTTTCGTCATTTGCAAAGGTTTGAAGTGTCGCAGGACCCGTATCACCGCTCGTTGCGCACATGATAAGGTATTTTTCGCCTCTTTCCTTTGCTAGCTGGCTAAGAAGTGAGCCAAAAGGCTGAAGCGCCATATCCTTAAATGCCCTCGTTGGACCGTGATATAGCTCATTTACGTATAAATTTTTATCTATTTTTTTAAAAATGACTGGGTGCTTTGGATCATCAAAACTCGCGTATCTCTTAACCGCCTTTTTGAAAAACGCCTCTGGCACGTCAAATTTAAATAACGATATGATATAAAGTGCGAGTTTCTCGTAGCTTAATTGTGAGAGCTCTTGCCACTTTGATTTTGTTATTTTTGGAAGCTTCTTTGGTGCGTAAAGTCCGCCGTGAGCGGAGCTTGGGCTAAGCATGGCTGTGCTTAAATTTACATTTTTTACCTTTTCATCTTTTACGCTTCTAGTCGGTATTAGTCTCATTTTTTGCCTTTTTTGGTTGATTTTTTTATCCAATTTTCGTATTTTTTAAAGACCTCTTTTGGCTTAAGTGCCAAAATTTCTGGGGTTTCGTAGCTGTGGTGCTTTCTTATAAAATTAGCTACCTTTTTAAATTTCACGTCCGTTTTTATGAGTAAAATTTGCTCTTTTTCACCAAAAAGCTTCTCTTGCCAAAGATAAATGCTTTTTGCGCTAAAGCTACTCACACAAGCTGCAAGTCCTTTTTTTACGAGCTTTTTACTTAGTTTTTTTGCCTCTTTTTTCTTTGCGACTGAGGTGATTAAAATTCTCATTTTGATCTAATTTTTCCTTTTAAAAAGTGGCTCATTATAACAAAATGGGCTTAAATTTGCTGCGCCAAAACCTTTTTAAACTCGTCACTTAGCGTAACTTCAAGCGTGATAAGCGATACTCTCAACCCAAAATCCTTTACCTTTACATAGTCCTTTTGCGTCATCAAAAGCGAGGTCGCGCCGTAGCTTTGCAAAATTTCACTTAGCTCTTCTTTTGAAAAGTCGTAGTGATCAGGAAAAAAAACCTGCCCCACGCACTCATCAAAAAATGGCTTAAGACGCTCTGGGTTTGCTATGGCAGTAACTAGAACCATTTTTTCGCTTTTATTTAAAATTTCACTCTTTCTAAAGTGAGTTTGCCCTTCAATCGCCACAAAATCAGCAAATTTATAAAAGCTAAATGGATATCTATAAACCCCACTTGGTAGGCAAAATTTTAGCCTTGGCTCAGGATTTGGACGCACTAATATGTCAAATTTGGCTATATCGAATTTAGAAAATCCGTCATCCAGCAAAATATACTTTGCGCCATGCTCTTTGGCATATTTTATAGCTAATTTCCTATCTTCGCTTACTATCACATTTGCGTTTTTAAGACTTGTGGCATATATCATCGCTTCATCGCCACTTGCTGCTACGTCAAGTAAAATTTCGCCATTTCGAGCAACAACTTGCATGCCTTTGCTTTTTCTTTTATAGCCTCTAAGAATGATAAAAGCACCTTCGAAATTTTTAGCAATTGCCACGCAAAGCGGAGTCTTCCCGCTTCCTCCAAGGGTCAAATTTCCAACGCTTATTACCTTTATGCCAAAGTCTATTTTTCTAGCAGTAAATTTCTTAAGCACAACAATAAGAAAATAGATAAAACTTAATGGCAAAAGTAAAAATGCTAGTAAAATTTGAAAGAAATTTGGGCGAAAAAAGTAGTCATTCGCCCAAGAATGCAAGAAAATATTTAATTTCTTAAACACGAGTTTTAGAAATTTCTTTTACTTTGCTGCAGATGTATTGCACCTCTTCGTCACTCAAACTATGATAAATAGGCAGTGACAACACTTGCTGATAATTTTTTAAAGCATTTGGAAAATCATTTACTTTAAGTGAGTATTTGTTTTTGTAATAGCTTAGTAAATGTATCGGTATGTAGTGCAATGATGTGTGAATGCCATGCTCCAAAAGCTCTCTAGCAAAGCCATCACGATTTTTGTTTATCTTAATAATATACTGAGTATAAATGTGCTCGCGTTTTTTGACAGGGATTGTTATATTGTGGCACTCGCCAAGCTCTTTATCATAAATTCTTGCGATCTCTTGTCTTCTTTGTATGAGCTTATCTGTTCTTTCTAGCTGCGCAATAGAAAATGCTGCATTTATCGAGTTTATATCATACTTTAAGCCAATATCTACGACATCATAAATATAACTCAAGCTACCGAATTTATCAATGCCATTTACAAGAGCATAGTTGCTAAGCAGTTTTGCTCTTTTATAAATTTCCTCATCATTTGTCGTAAAAAATCCAACCGTTGATATAGGATTTTGCACACGCGAATGTGTTTGAAAGCACGATAAAAAAGAGTCTGAACCAACTTTTTTGCCATTGTATGTTAGTCCCATACCACGATTTGCATCATCTAAAATTTTTACACCGTATTTCTCACAAACCGCCGTTATTTCGTCCATCCTAGCACTTTGACCTGCGATATGAGAGATAAAAGCACATTTTAATTTTTTGTGATTTTGCTCTTTTAGCACTTTCTCAAGGGCATCTGGGCAGATGTTAAAATCTTCTTCATCAACATCCACAAAAATAGGCTCAGCATCAAAATGTCTAACAGCTTGTGCAATGCTAGGAAAGGCATTTATGGAGCAAATGACCTTATCTCCGCGTTTAGTGTCAAGCGCGCTTAGTGCCAAGTGGTGTGCAGCTGCGATATTATTTGTGGTAACTACAAATTTTGCACCAAAATACTCTTTTAACTTCTCTTCAAATCTAGCAACGATATTAGTAGTATTTTCAGAGTGCAAAGCCTCCTCAATAAGCTCACTTTCACGCTCAGTGATAGTTGGTCTATAAAACGGAATCTCTCTCATCTTTAATCCTTTAAATTTTCACTATCAACGGCATTTGTCGTTTAAACCTGTTTGAAACAACTCTATTTTCTATATCCGATACTGCTTTTAATCCGAACTTTTTGATGACTTGCTCCTTGTTATTTTCTAAATTTTCTAAAATCTCATCAATAACAGCATAACTGTAACCTATGTCGCCTTCGTCACTTTGTCCATCCCACAAATCAGCCGAAGGTGCTTTGTCAATAAAATTTTTATCAACCCCAAGATGTTTTGCAAATTCAAAAATTTCACTTTTGTAAAGCTCTCCGATAGGATTTATTGCACATGCTAAATCCCCAAATATCGTACCGTATCCAAGCATAAGCTCACTTTTGTTGCTTGTTCCGATAACTAGAGCGTTTATACTAGATGAATAATCATAAAGCAAGCTCATTCTAACTCTAGCTGCTAAATTCCCTTTTCTTAAATTGCTTAAATTTATATCTATCGTTTCGTAAAAGGCATTTAAAATACCCTCTATGGATAAAACCTTATATTTTATGTTTAATTTTTCGCATAAATTTAAGGCATCGTCCATATTTTGTCTGTTTGATGATGCTGTTGGCATGATGAGTGCATGAGTTTCATTTGGTTTTGCTCTTGCACACAAAGTCGCTACTACAGCAGAATCAATACCTCCACTAACACCCAACAACAAATTTTTATCTTTAGTTTTATCTTTTAAGCTAAAAACTAAAGATTCTTCGATCCTTTGATACTCCTTCATTCTTCCTTTGCCTAGATTTGCTTCCTTTTGCAAAAATTATACTAAGTAAATTTAAAATTTTTCTTTAAGTTTAAGTAAAAAGATGTAAAATTTTAAGAAATAATAAATTTAAGGTAAAAAATGAGAGTAATACACAAAAGTTTTGGAGATTTTGACACTAATTGTTACATCGTTACAAAAAATAGCTCATCTATAGTGATAGATCCGGGAGATGGGGCAAAAGAATGGGTTTTGCAAAATGCTAAAAATTTAAAAGTCATCCTTTGCACTCACGGGCATTTTGATCATATTTACGACGTGAGCGAGCTAAAAAATGAGCTAGAAATTCCAGTTTATATTAATAAATTTGATGCTTTCATGTGCGAGAGTGATATTTTTGGTTATATGAAAAGTACTTTTACTCCGGATGTTTTAGTTGATAATGATGAAAATTTTAACATTGATGATTTTTGCATCAAATTTCATCATTTCCCAGGACATACGCCAGGTTGCTCGATGATAGAGATAGATGACATGATGTTTAGTGGAGATTTTTTATTTAAAGGAAGTATAGGACGCTGGGATTTTCCTTTTTCAGATAAAAATGAAATGTTAAAAAGTCTAGGAAAATGTAAAAATTTAAAAGGTAACTTCACGCTTTATCCAGGACACGGAGAAGGCAGTACACTAGAGGCTGAGCAAAACAATATTGGTTATTGGATAGATATAGTAAAAAATAGCTAAAAATTTTTGGTGATATTAATTTCAAGTTTCAAGCTTCTAAAGTGCACTTAATCACTATTAAAAATTTATATTTTTTATAAAACTAAAAGTCAATCAAAAAAGATAGAGAAATTTTGTATGGGGGTCTATTTTAAATTTTGAAAAGGTCCGAGCGAAAGCTCGCTCGGACAAAGGTTTTAGAAGCTATATTTTGCTTCAAATCTTATACGATTTTGTTTAAAGCTTTCGCTATCTTTTTTATCTTTAGCAGCTGCATACCAAGTTAGGAAATTAAGTTTTTTGCTATATTTGTAGCTAGCTTGTGCATACCACTCATTTCTTTTTGCTCTCTCTTTATCAAGAGCATAACTTGTTCCTTTACCTTGAGTATAGCCAGCACCAAGACCAAATTTATCTATATCATATCCAGCATTAACAAACCAGTAATCGTTGTCACCTTTGATATTATTGTAGTATTGTTTGCTACCACTCATTACACCATTTAATATTTTAGCTGGGTTGATTAGCTGACCATTTGCATCGATTGATGTAAATGCGATTTTACCGCTATTTCTAGCATCATTATCTTTATTTTTAGCGTCAAATTCTAAATAACCAGCATTAAATTTAGCACCAAATAGTTTTGTTCCAGCTTGAACAGCCCAAAAGTCAGCATCAGTTACTTTTTTGTGATCTGAATCACTATAAACATATTGACCTTTTAGGTTTAGGTTTATATCGTCAGTTACATTAAAGCTAAATGCTGCTTCAGCACCATAAAGTGTTGCTATTTCTTGTAGATTTGCAATAGCTACCTTAAACGATACTGGGTCATAGCTACCAACTGCACCTAAATAATAGAGGTTAGCAGGAGCGTCATGGAATTTTGTACCATTCGTTACTTCTTTTAGGAAAGGTCCATCTACTTCATCACTATTGTTTTCTATGGCATCATAAGCAGCAGCTGTTAAAGTAAGGCCAGACACATCTGTACTTACAGCTTTTAGACCAGTAGCTGCTATATCACCATCATCATAGAAAGTTTTGATAAGTTGTTTACCTGCTGTAATAGTAGTGTTAGATACTTTGTATCCTAGATACATCTCATATACACCAAAAGAATTTGTTGTATTTGTTTTATCTGTACCAGTTGCTACTTTATCGCCTGAATCATCAGTAGCAGCATATCTTAGTGTCAATACACCAAAGAAATTATCATCAATAGCGGCTTTAAATGATGTTTGCATTCTAAAAGCATGGCCTGCATTATTACCCTTTACAGTACCAGCTGTAGTTTTCTTAGTGCTATCATTTGTATAACGATATCTTGCAAATCCTGAAAGATCTACATTTTTTATAGCTTCTTCAAGTGGAGTTGCACTTGCAACGCTTGAAAATGCACCTAAAGCAACCAAAGCAGCTAAGCTAACTTTTGTAATTTTCATCTAAATCTCCTTTTGATAAAAAGTTTTGAAAGGATATTATCATAGAAAATTAATTTTATTGCTTAATTTTTCTTAAAAATTTAAAAAATGTTACCAATTATTTACCAAAATAGGATAATGAGATAAAGATTGTCTTTTTAAAATTTCACTTTATTTGGGAGTAATTGCAAGAAAATCAAAAATTTTTACTTACTTTTAGCTATTATCTTTAGCTTCTTCTCGTTCTTTTTTCTGCCTTATAGCAGCTTCTTTTTGGATATTTTTTTGTTGAGCCAAGAAGATATGCTCTTCAAGTGTGACAAGTTGAAATATTCCTTCAAAAATTTTTATATCTTTAACATATCCAAGCACTTTCACTTCTCTTTTTCTGCTCTCTTCAAATCTTGCTTGCGCGTCAAATTCCACCACGTCACCAAGCTTTAGCGGTCCAAAGAAATTTATCCTAGCACCGATACTAACGCAAAATTCTTCATTTATGGCTAAAAGCGCAGCGTGATTTGCCCCCATAAAAACAAACCCACTATGAATAAGCCCCTCGGCGTCGCACACCATATCATCCGTAGTAAAAAATCTAGTCCTTGCGTGATTTTTTTCAAGTAAAAATGCCGTTCCACTAAAATTTAGCTTTGTAAGTGGAGCAGTTTTGATCTCGTTTCTTAATGGATTTTCATCTTCTGGTAAGATTATTTGCGACTCATCTCTTACATCATAGATATTTTCTTCTGCCATTTTTATCCTTAAATTTTAACTCTAACATATGCTCTTTTTGGCGCTGGGTAGCCCTCGATGGTCTTTGTAATGTCATCTGGGTCTAAGAAATTTCCAAGACTCTCGCCATCTATCCACTGCGTTTTTCGCTGCTCATTTAGATCAGTCGCCTTTGTCTCGAGTAGGGTAAAATCCCTAAATTTAGCTCTCTCGCACCAGTTTTGAAGTGCCGAGAGTGTCGGTACAAAGTAGATATTTGGAATTTTTGAGTATCTATCCTTTGGACTTAGCGCAAAATCGCCATCCATATCAATATACATGGTATCTAAAAATAGCTCTCCTCTAGGATTTAGCGCGGTTTTTAGCTCTTTTAGCATCTTGATAGGATCGCTTCTGTGGTATATCACGCCAAGGCAAAAAATGGTATCAAATTTCACTCCAAACTCAGGCAAGTTCTCTACTCCAAGAAGCTCGTAAGCGATATTTGAGCGGATAAATTTATTTAAAAAAGCAAACTGCAAATATGTATGCACGCTAGGATCAAAGCCAGTTATGCTTTTTGGACCGTACTCAAGCATCTTAAACATATAATATCCATTATTACAACCCACATCAGCCACGCACTTGCTAGCTAAATTTAGGTGTGGGGCTAGGATGTTAAATTTAATAAAACTTTGCCACTCGCTATCTATATATATATCATCAAGTAAAAATGGCCCTTTTCGCCAAGGCTTTAGACTAAGGGCGAGGTTGTAAATTTCATCTTTTTTAGCTTGGTCTAAATTTTTAAATTTTACATTTACGCTGTCAGAGAGGCTAAATTCGCAGTCAAAATTTGCTAAATTTTCTATCCTATTATAAATTTGCTTTTGCTGCTCGTTAAATTTGCTAAGATCCACGCTATTTCCAGTCTACGATGTTGTGCGGACACTCTTTTTGGTAGGTGCCAGTAGCGTCATAATACTCTTTACAATCATTATAATATTGAGTCGAAACTCCACGCTCATTCATATAAAGACAACCATTGAAAAATAGCGCTATAAAGCCTAAAAATATAATCTTTTTCATGTGGCGGATTTTATCATAAATAAAAATTTTATGCTAGAATAGCAAGCAGTTTTAGAGCCAAGTTTGGCTAATATTAAGCAAAAAAAGGCATTTTATGCAAAGAAGAGATTTTTTTAAATTCAGTAGTTTTTTAGGTGCAGCAAGTCTGCTTCCAAGTGTCACTCTAGCTAGTGACGAGCCAGCAAGCCCAGTAGTTAGAAATTTCGACGTAAATTTCAAACATCTGCTTCTTGAAAAGGGTAAAAACTCGAGAATTTGGCTGCCACTTCCGCTAAATACCAGCTATCAGCACCTAACTCAGGACTACGTCATAAACACAACCGCTAAAAACGTCTACATTTCAGATACGCTAATACCAACAATGTATGCTGATTTTGAAGAAAACGAGCCAAGACCTATTTTAAATGTGCAGTTTAAAATCCAAACAACAGAGCGTAACACTGACTTTAGCAAGGTAAATTACGATCCAAACGAGAAGGTAGATCCTGCGATTTTAGAGTATCTAAAACCAACTTCGCACATCCCAACTGATGGTGTCGTAAGAGCAAAAGCACTAGATATAGTTGGAAATTTAAAGGGCGATTTAGAGCGTGCAAAAGCGATCTACACGTGGGTTGCAAACACTATGCAGCGCGATAACAGCATCCTAGGATGTGGTACGGGCGACGTTAGAGCTATACTAGAAAGTGGCAAGCTTGTAGGCAAATGCACCGACATAAACTCGGTTTTTGTGGGGCTTTGCAGATCAGTTGGCATCCCTGCAAGAGAAATTTTTGGAATTAGAGTTGGTCAGTCTAGATTTTCAGATCAGATGGGTAGTGCAAAAGAAGGCGTCGCTAAAATTTCAGGCGGACAACACTGCAGGGCCGAGTTTTACCTAAAAGGCTATGGTTGGATACCTGTTGATCCAGCGGACGTCACAAAAGTAAGACTAGGCGAGAAGTTAACAAATGATGACGCCAAGATCGTAGCTATTAGAGACTATTGCTTTGGCAACTGGGAGATGTGCTGGATAGGCTTTAACTACGGACGTGACTTTATCTTAAAGCCAGAGCCTGAGCAAACTCCGCTAAATAACTTTGGTTACCCATACGCTGAAGTTGATGGCAACACACAAAACTACTATTCGCCAAAAGAATTTAGCTACGACTACGTATCAACAGAGCTAAAATGAGAGCCTTTTGGCTGATACTAACATCCATAGGTAGCGCTATCGGCGCTACCTTGTGCTGCTTGCCGGCACTTCTTTTTCTACTTTTTGGTACATCTTTTTCATTTCTATCTTGGACACAAAATTTATACGAGTACCGCGTACCTTTAAGCGTCGTGGCCGTCATTTGCTTTGTGATCTCAGGTGTAGCTTTATTTTACAAGCCAAAAAGCTGTAACCTAAGCTATAAAAAGAAAAAATGGATACTTATATATATACTTTTTGGAGTGATTTTGCTTTTACTCCTTACATATCCGGAGCTTTTAGGAGAAATTTATGCGTAAAATTTTAGTTTTAACCCTTTTTGCACTTAGTTGCTACGCTGATAAAAAGATAGAAATTTCAGTACCTAGCATGCACTGTCCGCTTTGCACAGCGATAGTAAGAAAGGCCGCACTTAGCGTTGAGGGCGTAAAAAAGGCAGATGTATCGCTAAAAGAGCGAAAAGCTGTCGTTATAGCAGATGATAAGGTCGATGAAAAAGAGCTTTTAAAAGCAGTCGATGCGACTGGCTATAAGGGCGAGATAAAATAAATCTACGGAGGCAAATATGTCAAATAGTGAAATTCTAACGAAATTTGAGACACTTGCTGCGATACCACACTGCAGTTATGAGACCGATAAGATGCGTGATTTTCTAGCTAGCTATGCAAAAGATAAGGGCTGTGAGGTTACAGTCGATAAATTTGGCAACATTCATGCGTTTAAAGGTAAGCCAAAAATTTGCTTGCAAAGCCACTACGATATGGTCTGCATGGGCGATGCTCCAAAGATCGAAATAGTTTACGGTGATGATGGCTACATGAGGGCTAAAAAATCATCTTTAGGTGCCGATAACGGCATCGGCGTGGCTATCATGATGCAGATGATAAGCGAATTTGACGACATTGAGTGCCTCTTTACAAACAACGAAGAAGTCGGCATGATCGGAGCCACTGGCTTTAGTGGCGAGTTAAAAGCCGATAAGCTTTTAAATTTAGACAGCGAAGAAGACGACCGCGTCACTATCGGCTGTGCTGGCGGTGTAAATTTATTTGCCACCATCTCACTTAATAGCAAAAAAATAAAAGAGAGCACGCTTTATGAAGTAAAAGTGAGCGGACTGCCTGGCGGACACTCTGGCAACGAGATACATAAAAATATCCCAAATGCAATCAAGGTTTTGGCGGCATTTGTGACTAAAAATGGCTGCAAGCTTGTCAAATTTGAAGGTGGCGAGCGAAGCAACTCTATCCCAAGTGGCGCAACCGCACTGGTTCTAAGCGATAAGGAGCTAAAGAGCGAGTGTGAAAATTTAAGTGTGAAAAAGCTTGGCAAGGGAGATGAAATTTTAGAAAATGGCGAGAAAATTTTAGCTTTAATTAACTCATTTTCACAAGGCGTAAGAGCCTATAACTGCGAGCTAGGCATACCACAAGATAGCGTAAATCTCTCACTTGTAAAGATCAAAGATGATGACATGCTTGAAGTGGAGTTTTTTGCAAGGTCAATGAGCAAAGACGGGCTAAATAGGATGGAATTTGAAATTTCAGAGCTTGCAAAAGCGCTTGGCTTTAGCGTTATTGCAAAAGATAGAAACCCTGCTTGGAAGCCTATAAATGATAAATTTGCAAATGATATCTTAGAAGAGCTAAAAATTTATAAGCCAAATGTAAGGATAACAGCTGTGCATGCTGGACTTGAATGTGGCGTACTTTTGGAGAAAAAAGCGGGTCTTAGTGCTTGCTCAATAGGACCAAATATCCACTCACCTCACTCAACAAGAGAATGCTGCGAGGTTGAATCTGCGCTTTTTATAGAAAAAGTAGTTCGCGGTATCGTTAAAAAATATAACTCATAAAAAATAAAATTTGCTAGAAATTTCTAGCAAATTTTATCTATCAAATAGGATAAGTCAAATTTACCCGCAAACTCGAGCAATTTTAGACTATTTCCCAAACTCATAAACGATCTTGCCACTTTTTATCGTGGTAGTCGCTGCGCCTTTTAGTTTTTTACCAAAGAGTGGAGAATTTATAGATTTTGAGCGGTTTATCTTCTCATCATAAACATACTCGATCTCAGGATCTATCACCGCGATGTCAGCTAGCATGCCCTCAGCAAGCCTGCCTTTATCTTTTAAATTTAGCATCTTAGCTACATTTGTAGATGTTAGCTCCACCATGCGCTCTAGGCTTATAACGCCCTCATTTACGAGCTTTAGAGTGAGTGGCACAAGGGTTTGAAGTCCGATGATGCCAAATGGCGCCTTGTCAAATTCCACTATCTTTTCGTCTGTGTGGTGCGGGGCGTGATCAGTGGCGATAACGTCTATAAGTCCGCTTTTTAGTGCCTCTCTCACCGCTTTTACGTCGCTTATCTCACGAAGTGGCGGTGACATTTTGAAATTTGTATCATAGGCATTTTTCAAAATTTCATCGTCGCTAAAGCTAAAGTGGTGAGGTGTGGCCTCGCAAGTGATGTTTATGCCCTCTTTTTTGCCCATTTCGATGATCTTTAGTGAGTACTCCGAGCTTACGTGAGCGATGTGGATGTGCGCTTTGGTGAGCTTTGCAAGCAACATATCACGGCTCACTGCGATCTCCTCTTTCTCTCTCGCCATGCCGCGAAGTCCAAGTATGGCCGAGACCTTGCCCTCGTGCATGGCGCCCTGCCTGCAAAGCGAGCAGTCCTCTGAGTGGCTTATGCAAAAGCTACCAAACATGCTTGAATACTCAAGTGCCGCTCTCATCACGCTTGAGCTAGTCACTGGTAGGCCATCGTCACTAAATGCAACTGCGCCAGCCTCTATAAGATCGCCCATTTCAACGATCTCATTGCCACCAAGCCCTTTGCTAATGGCCGCGATTGGCAAAAGATCGATCAGTCCGCAGTTTTTAGCCTTTTCTATCATCGCTCTTGTGATTGAAGCGTTGTCATTTACTGGGTTTGTATTGGCCATACAAAGGCAGGTGGTTACTCCTCCAGCCACGGCCGCTTGCGAGCCTGAGATGATGTCATCTTTATACTCTTGGCCAGGATCGCGAAAGTGCACGTGCATGTCGATAAGTCCTGGCATGACGAGCTTATTTGTAGCGTCTATGACCTTATCGGCCTCAAATTTCTCACTTCCGATTTTGGCTATTTTGCCGTTTTCTATTAGGATATTTGCCTTAAATTTCTCGTCGCTATTTACGATAGTGCCGTTAATTATTGCTATTTTCATAGTTAGCCCCTATTTTTTGCAAGCGTATTTAGTATCGCCATTCTTATAGCAACGCCGTTTTCAACTTGATTTAGCACTACTGAGTGTGTGCCATCAGCCACGTCAGAGTTTAGCTCCACGCCCCTATTTATCGGCCCTGGATGCAGTACGATCGCGTCAGGCTTTGCTAGCTTTATCCTATTTTTATTTAGTCCAAAAAATTTCGAGTACTCTCTCGAGCTTGGAAATGCCACGTCCGCACCGCCACGCTCTAGTTGGATGCGAAGCATGATGATGACGTCGCTACCCTCGCAAGCCTCATCCATATTTTTGCAAATTTGAGACTCAAAGACCTCAGCATCTTTTGGCATCATCATCCTTGGCGCGAAGAGCTTTAAATTTATGCCAAATTTCTTCATCGCCCAGATGTCTGACCTTGCCACGCGGCTTCTAGCGATGTCGCCGATGATCGCTACATTTAGGTTTTTATCCAAAATTTTGCCATGCTCTATTAGCGTGAAAAGATCAAGCAAGGCTTGGCTTGGGTGCTCATTTGTACCGTCCCCTGCGTTTACGACGCTAGCCTCTGTCCTATCAGCTGCAAATTTCGCCGCACCAGAGCTTGGGTGACGAAGCACGATGATGTCGCTTCTCATTGCAGCCATGTTATTCATCGTGTCATTTAGGCTCTCGCCCTTTGTCACACTAGAGCTTGACGAGCTGAAATTTATCGTATCAGCCCCAAGTCTCTTTGCTGCGATCTCAAAGGATGTTCTAGTTCTTGTCGAGTTTTCATAAAATGCGTTGATCGTGGTCTTTCCGCGAAGATAGTCATTTTTTTTCACTTGGCTTAAATTTAGCTCCTTAAACTCTTTCGCCGCCTCTAAAAAATATAAAATTTCTTCCTTGCTAAGCTCTCTAGTTCCTATCAAATCTTTATGTTTGTAGCCCATTTTAAGCCTCTTAAATTTATTTTGTCACAAAGTCGCAAGCTGGTTGGTAGCCGTTATCACAAGCTTTTTTAAATAAAGCCTTTGCTTTTTCTTCGTTCTTTGCTTCATTTCCATCTTTATCTTTTATTAGGCCATAAGCGATCATTTCGCCTAGTTTTTCGCAAGCCATGCCTTCGTTTTCGTCGCACATTTTTGTAAAAATTTTCTCAGCTTGAACTCTATCTTTTGCCACGCCATCACCGTTAAATAGCATGATAGCATTCATCGTGCAAGCTTTTTTCTCGCCCTCTCCACAAGCCTTATTAAAATAAAGATAGGCTTCATTAAAATTTTTCTTTGCATAAAGCTCGTTTGCTTTGTCTAAATTTTCATTTGCCATAGCATTTAACGCAAAAACCGTTGCCACTAAAACTAAAATTTTCTTCATTTTCTTTCCTTATTTAAATAATTTTGAATGATGTTTTTTCATATATTCAACTATCTCTATGACCTCATCGCTACCGCTAGCGTTAGAATTTTCTAACGCATCATCTATGCACTCAACATAAAGATTTGCCGCCTCTTCAAGTTTATCTTTTTTTACTCCAGCATAGTAGAACATCGCCTCAAGCACCATACTAAGCTCATAGCTAAGTTCTTCTACACTCACCTCTTCTTCTTTCATATATCCTCCTGTATTTTTTTGGTTATTAGATCAACTATCTGTGCTTTAATCGGCTCATAGCTAAAGCCATCTTTGAAATTTGCAAATAGTCCGCCGCTTGCGTTCACGTGTCCGCCGCCACCAACTAGATGCTTTGCCATGGCGCTAACGTCAAGCTTACCATTTGCGCGAAAGCTTAGCGTTTTTTTATTTGTCACATCAATAAAGAAGTCAAATTCAGGATTTGCCACTAAAAAGTCGTTACCGATAACCGAAACATTGCCGACATTGTAGGTTAAAATTCCTTTATGATCTTTATAAGTGATGCTAAATTTCTCTTTATTTTCACTAAGTTTTTTTACGACGTAGTTTGAGATTAGATTGCTTAGCGTATCGTCTTTATCCTCTTTGAAAAATGACTTTTTAATAGCATGCACCTGCATGTCAAGGCCTATATAGTCGTTTTTCTCGTTAAAAAATTTGCTAGCTTCTTTTAAGATATGATCCATATATAGGTTGTTTTCAGCCTCAAACATCACCTTATTTATCTCTTTGGCGTTTGCCACAAGTCCCAAACAGACCTTGCCCATCTCAAAATTTTTATCATCTTTTAGCCAAATATCCACGGCATTTACGACGTCACTAAAAATTTCAAGCTCTTTATTTTTGCCAAAAATTCCTGCAAAAAAGTCGTAAGTGATCTTTGTAGCACACCTTGAACTATCCAAAAAATACCACGGATAGGCACTTGCACACTCTGCACCGCTTTGGTGATGATCAAGCAAAAATAGCTTTATATTTTTACCCTCTATCATCTCAGTAAAGCTCTCGCACTGGGCTAGAGTTAAATTTAGATCAGTAATCAAAATGATGTTTTTATCATCGTTTGAGGCATCTATCTCAGCTAAAATTTGAGCAAATTTATCATCTATCTCTCTGCCGTAGTTTGAGTTTAAAAATTTCACATCTTTGAAGTAAAAATTTGTTATGTATTGCGCGCCGTATCCGTCAAGATCGGTGTGTGAGAGGTGATAAATTTTCATCGTTTTCCTTTATAAATTTTCTATTTCTATGACGCCAACCGTTTCAAATGGCGTATTTGCCGAGATCTCAGCAAAGCTTAGCACCACAATGTCGATGGCAAAATTTGCGCAGATATTTGCTATAAATTTTCTTAGGCTTGGCTCCACGCAAAGCACCATTTCGCCGTGCTGACTCATCGGACGTTTCTCTTTTTCATGCCTTAGAGCCTGAACTATCGCTGAAGTTTGAGCCACATTTATCATCAGGTGATACGCGCCGTCTTTATACTGCACCGCGTCCATAAGCTTTTGCTGCGCAGCACTATCTAAAATGTAAAAATTTAGCTGACCTTTCTCATCGACGTAAAGCGAGGTGATGACACGCGAGAGCGCTGCGCGCACGTGCTCGATGATCATGTCTAGGTTTTTGCTAACCTCGGCGATGTCGCTAATTGATTCAAGTATGCTAAGCAGGTCTTTTATCGGGATATTGTCTTTAAGCAGTGCTTTTAAAACCTTTTGAATCAAATTTATAGGCGCGATTCTTAGCGTATCCTCGACCACAACTGGGTAGTCGATCTTTAGCTTGTCTAATAAATTTTGCGTCTCTTGGCGAGTTAGAAGCTCGGCTGCGTTTTGCTTGATAAGCTCGCTCATGTGCGTTGAGATGACGCTTGCAGGATCAACTATCGTGTAGCCGCTAAGTATGGCGTCCTCTTTGACGCTAGCATCGATCCAGAGTGCGTCCAGCCCAAAAGCTGGCTCTTTTGTCGGAATTCCCTCGATATCTTCGCTAACTAGGCCACTATCCATCGCTAGAAATTTATCAGCATAAATTTCACCCTGACCGATCACGATGCCTTTTAGTTTGAAGCGATACTCGTTTGGCGGTAGTTGAAGGTTGTCGCGAATTCTTATCTTTGGCATCAAAAAGCCAAGACTTGAAGCGATATTTCGCCTCATGGCGCGAATCCTCTCAATGAGATCCACATCAGCTAGCTTTAGTAGGCCATATCCTAGGTCAAGCTCTAAAATTTCAAGCTTTAAGATGTCATTTATCTTTGTCTCTTCTTCTCTTGCGATCTCTTCGTCGCTCTTCTTTGGAGCCTTAGTAGCCCCACCACTTGCAGCAGCTGCCCCTGCTCCACCTTGCGTAGCGGCTCCAGCTTTTTTAGAAGCTGTTTTGTCTTTTGACGCAAGGCTTAAATTTAGCCCGCCATCTTTGGTCTGCTTGATGATGTAGCCAAGTCCCAAAAATAGCACTGCAATAAAGCCAAGAGAAAGAGTCGGAAGCCCAGGCACAAGGGCAAACATAAATAGTATAAAGCCCACTATCAACAAGGTTTTATAGTCTCCTAAGAGCTGATTTAACGTGCCCTCTGCAAAGTCCTCGTCGTCCTTGCTAGCCCTTGTAATGATGATGGCAGTTGCTGTTGAAGTGATAAGTCCTGGGATCTGGCTCACAAGGCCATCACCGATGGTTAGGATCGTATAGTACTGAGCCGATGTCGCCATATCAAGGCCATGCTGAAACGAGCCAATAGCAAAGCCACCGATGATATTAATGATAGTGATGATGATGCCAGCGACGGCGTCACCTTTTATAAATTTAGACGAACCATCCATCGCGCCGTAGAAATTTGCCTCGCCGATGATGGCTTGACGTCTTTCTCGCGCCGTTTTTTCGTCAATTAGACCTGCGTTTAGATCCGCATCTATCGCCATTTGCTTACCTGGCATCGCATCAAGTGTAAAACGCGCTTGCACTTCACTTACACGGGTTGAGCCCTTTGTTACGACCATGAAATTTATGAGAACCAAGATACAAAAGACGATGGTGCCGATGACAAAGTTGCCACCAACTACGAAATTTCCAAAACTTGAGATGATCTCACTGACCGCTTCTGGGCCGTTGTGACCTTCGCTTAAGATCATACGAGTGGTTGCGATATTTAGCGAGAGGCGAAAAAGCGTAACGATAAGGATCAGTGTCGGAAACGTACTAAGATCGGTTGGTTTTGGCACATAAATCGAAATTAAAATTATAAGCACAGAAATCGAGATCGAAAGTGCTAGGAAAAAGTCAAGCACCGCGCTTGGAAGCGGTACGATGATGATAGCAAGGATGGCAACAATGATACCGACGATGCTAAGACTTTTAAACTTAACAATTGGCGCAAGAAACGGCGCAACAAGAGTTAAGATGTTATTTTTTTGCTTTGCCAACTTTACTTCTTAATGATGTCACTTAGTTTGATCGCATCAAGCATCTCGTCGATCTTGCTTTGAAGACCGCTAAACATCGACCAAATTTGACAGCTCGAGGCTTTATTTGACGGGCAGCCATCTGCAGAAGATGAGCACTCAAAGACGTTAAGTTCACGTTTTTCAGCGCACTCTATTATCTTTTTTATGCTTAAATTTTCAGGTTCGTTATTTAGCGCGAAACCGCCATTTGCCCCTTTAAACGACTTTAAAATTCCATCTTTTGCAAGATTTTGTAAAATTTTGGCTAAAAAGCTTTTTGAAATTTTAAGTTCATTTGAGATCGTATCAACATCAACTGGAGATGATTTTTGAGATATTAAAATAAGTGAAAGTAGGGCGTATTCGCTTGCCTTTGTAAAAAGCATTTATCTTCCTTAAGTCTTTAAATAGCCCTAATTTTATTAAATTTTTACTGCATTTTTCATTAATTTTTAAAAAGCGTAGTTTTATCTAACTTTATGTTTTAAATGCTATAATCGTTCTTCCAAAATTCACCAATCAGGAGGTCATTATGGCTTTGGATTCGGCTAAAAAAGCTCAAATAGTTGCGAAATTCGCTAGAAAAGAGGGAGATACAGGCTCTCCAGAAGTTCAAATAGCTCTTTTAACAGCTAGAATAACTGAACTTACAGAACACCTTAAAATTTTCAAAAAAGACTTTTCATCACGTTTGGGTCTTTTAAAACTAGTTGGTCAAAGAAAAAGACTTTTAAAGTATCTTAAAAATAAAGACTACACTACATATTCAAAACTAATCTCTGAGCTTGGCTTAAGAGATAAATAATCCATCGGAGAGCGATCTGCTCTCCTTACTAAATTTCATTTATACATTTCTTTTATTCAAAAATTTACAGTCTATTTTAAATTTCTCATCTTTAGTATTAATTTATCTACTCACAATATGACTAACCTTTTTAAATAAAGTAAAATTAGAATTAATTTCTTCATTTTATATAAAAAGCTAAATCTCTATATCTTTATTTCTTTTATAATAAATTTATCAATTTTAAATAAATTTTAAAATCCCTAAATAATTGACTTTAGTAGAATTAAATTAATTTTAACTTAAATTAAAAATTTATTTTCATAGATAAAGAATTTTTATTAAAGATTAAGAATTCGGCTAGTAATATTATCCATATAAAAATATGCATATATTGCATAGCAAAGGAGAAAATGATGAAAGAAGGCAAAGTCATTTGTCCTTATTGTGGGACAGGCTGTCAAGTAACCTTGCATGTGGAAAACAATGTCGTTCGTGCCGCCACTGGTGTTGAAGACAATCCAGTCAATCAAGGAAATTTATGTTTAAAAGGCTTTTATGGCTGGGATTACGTTGCAAGTCCAGATAGACTCACAAAACCACTTATTAGAAAGAAAAATGGCGTATTTTCAAAAGATGGTGATTTTGAGGAAGCCAGCTGGGACGAGGCGCTTGATCTTGTCGTAGAGAAAATGAAAGAAACCAAAGCAAAATATGGCCCAGACGCATTAGCTGGAAACTTCTCAGCACGCTGTACGCTTGAGGACAACTACGTCGCTCAAAAGCTAATGCGCGCTGTAATAGGCACAAACAACGTCGATCACTGCGCTAGAATTTGACACGCTCCGACAGTAGCAGGACTTGCTAAAACAATCGGAAACGGAGCTGCCACAAATAGCTTTACAGAGATTGGCACTTATAGTAATTGTATATTAATGATAGGCTCAAACCCAGAAAATGGTCACCCAATCGCAGCTATGCACATCCAAAGAGCGCTAAATCGCGGCGCAAAACTGATCGTTATCGACCCTATTAAGACCGAGTTTGCAAGCAGAGCTGACATTCACTTACAACTAGAGCCTGAGCACAATATCCCGGTTATCAACGCACTTCTTTACACTATCATCGAAGAAGGCCTTGTAAATGAGGAATTTGTAAGAGACCACACAATAGGCATTGAGTATGTCAAAGAAGCTGTAAAAGACTATGCTCCAGAGGTCGTGGCTAAATACACAAGGCTAAATCCAGAGGATATCAGAGCGGCTGCTAGAATGTACGCTACCACAAAACCAGCTGTCATCACTCACGGCATGGGCGTAACTCACTTTAACCACGGCGTTGGCGGAGTTTGCGATGTGTCAAATTTATTTTTGATCACCGGCAACATCTGCGAGCTTGGCACAGGCGACTTGCCGCTTAGAGGTCAAGAGAACGTTCAAGGCTGCTGTGATATGGGCGTTTTACCAAATATTTTCCCAAATCTTGGCTCAGTAACTGATCCAGAGCAAAGAGCTTGGTTTGAGAAAATGTGGCACCTAGAACCTGGATTTTTGAGCTCAAAAATAGGCGTTCACAAAACCGAAGTACCTGATGCGATCCTTGATGGCAAAGTGCATTTCTTCTGGACTATCGGCGAAAATCCAGTCATCTCTGAGCCAAATACAAACCACTTCTTAAAAGGTATCGCTCATGTTGATTTCTACGTCGTGCAAGATCTATTTTTAACTGAGACTTCACTAAAAGCTGATGTCATACTTCCAGGTGTTGCAAGTAGCGAGAAAGAAGGACTTTATACAAACGCAGAGCGCCGCGTACAGCACAACGAAGCAGTCATCACACCTCCAGGAGATGCTAGACAAGACTGGTGGATCGTTTGTGAGATCGCACGCCGTTTAGGTGCAACAGAGGGATTTAACTTCAACTCACCAGAAGAAATTTGGGAAGAAGTTAGAAAATGCGACCCAAGACGATATGGTGGCATGAGTTATTACCGTATCAAAAAGTATCATGGACTTCACTGGCCATGTCCAAACGAAGATGATATGGGCGGTCAAAGCCTCTATCTTGATAAGAAATTTTTCACACCTGATGGCAAAGGTCGTTTTGTGCCATGCCTCTTTGTGGATAAGGCCGATAAGATCGAGAGCGCAAAACTTGAGTTTGCTAAGAAGATGAATATGTCGCCTGAGTATCCTATCATGGCTGGCTCAGTCGATGAAAAGACTGACGATGAGTATCCGATACAGCTTCTAACCACTAGAAAGGTCTATCAATACACCGTTGGCACTATGACAAGACGCTCACGAGCGATTGAAGAAGGCGGAGATAGCATCGGACCTATCGCCGAGATGAATCCAGCACTTGCAGCAAGATATGGCTTAAAACAAGGCGACTTCATCAAAGCATGGAGTAGATATGGCTACATCGTCGTAAAGGCCGAAATAACAGACATCGTGCCTGATGGCATCATCCAGATGACTTTCCACTACTGGGAGAGCTCTTGCAACGAGCTAACAAGCAGCGGTTGGGACTACATCAGCAAGACTCCGACATTTAAAGCAGCTATCCAGATCAAAAAGATCGACGAAGAGGAATTTTTACGAGTTCGCGAACTAAAACGCATAAAATTCCAAACTTCAAAGATCATCTACGATGACTTCCACCACCACGGAAATGCAGCGATAAATGAGTAAATTTAGCGGGAAATTCCCGCTAAATTTCTTTACTACCAAATTTCATAATCCAAAAATTTTGACATTGCGAAGCCAAAAAATCTAAATTTTAACTTCACTGTTTGTAGTTAAATTTTATATTAAACACAAAAGCAGATATTTTTAAATTTATTTAAACGCCAAAAAGCTCATGAAATTTCCCCACTTAAATGTGCTCTCGACTCGCTTAAAGCCAGCATTTATGGCTAAGCTTCTATTTTCTTCTTCAGTGTATGGCACCAGCACATTTTCAAGTGCCTCTCTTTTTTGGGCGATCTCATAGCGTGAGTAGCCTTGCGCCTGCTTGTAGTCTTCATAAATTTCTATGACGCTTTTAGTAAGCTTTTTATCTTCAAAAATGATCTTTTCACTAAACAAAAAAACTCCATTTTCATTTAGTCCGTTATAAATTTTTTGCACTAGATCGGCCCTTTTTGGTGGTCTTATAAACTGCAAAGTATAGTTTGCCAAAACTGCATCAAAGCCCGCTAGCTCACACTTTAAAATATCATCAAGCAAAAATTTTATCTTTGCTCCATATGCCTTTGCCTTATTTTTGGCATTTGCTAGCATAGCTTCAGAGTTATCCACGCCACTCAGCACGAGGTCGTTTCTAAGGTTGTTTAGCAAAAGCAGGCTATTTGCCGTCGAGCAGCCAAGGTCGCATACACTTGCATCTTTTGGCAAAATTTTAGCTAGCAGCTTTGCGTTTAAATTTGAACTCACATCATAAAACGGCACCGAGCGCGAGATCATATCATCAAAAACGCTCGCCACAAAATCGTCAAACTCAAACTGCTTGCTTATAGGCTCTTTAAAAATTTCATCTCTCATATGCCAGCTCCGTATCCATCAAAATATCTCATCGTCTCTCCAAAAAAGAGATCGCACACGCCAACGCACTGTCTAGCCTCGTTTATATCACGCTTTATCTGCTCTTTTAGCTCGCTAAGATTATTAAATTTTTTATTATCTCTTAGGCGTTTTATGAAGCAAACGGCAACGTGCTTCGTTACTTTTGGCGCGATCTCGTCTAAGATGTGCGTCTCGACACTAAAATTTCCATCTGTACTAAGTCTGTTGCCTATAAAAGTGACCGAGCCATAGGTGTATGAGCCCATCCTAGTTCTTGTCGCATAGACGCCCTCGCGCGGTAAAAGATAGCTTTTGATCTCTAAATTTAGCGTTGCAACTAGCTCCTTTGCACCGATACCCTGCCCTTTTATCACGTTGCCCTCGATCGAGTACTCCCTGCCTATTAGTCTGTTTGCCTCTTCAATGTTGCCCTGACGTATCAGCTCCCTAATAGCTGAGCTATGCACGCCCATACCATCGTAGCAAACCTCATCAACAATGACCACCTCTCCATCAAAAATTCTTTTCAAATCGTGCTTGTCCCACGCTCTATCTCTGCCAAATCTAAAATCAAAGCCAACAACGATCTTTTTTAAATTTTTAAAATCCCTCTTTAAAAGTGTGATAAATTCTTCGCCGCTAAGCCCTTTTATAGCGTCAAAATCATACAAAAAGCAAGGATAGTTTGAGTACTCGGCTCGTTTTAGCTTTGGCGTGATGTTGGCCTTATTTTTATCGATTACGACAAGTCCGCCAAACTCGCCTAGCTGCTTTAAAAGCTGTTTATGCCCTCTATGCACACCGTCAAAATGCCCGATCGCAACGGCAGTGATATTATCTTTTGTTAAAAGCGTAGAAAAATTCGGCATTTCCCTCTTTCCCTTTTACTTCGCACTCTTTGCAAGTTATCATCTCAAATTTTAAATTTGCAGCCATCACTTCAAACTTCTTCATTGCTAAATTTATAGCTTTCATATCAGTGACGACACCTTTTTTATTTCGTTTTACACCAAGTCCGACCTCAAATTGTGGCTTAAAGAGCGTGATAATGAGCGAATTTGCACTTGCTAGCTCGCCTATAGCTGGTAAAATTTCAGCTAAAGAGATAAAGCTAACATCGCATGCTATTAGATCAAATTTGCCTTGCTCTTGCTTAGCAAACTCTCTGATATCGGTCTTTTCATAAATTTTTACTCGCTCATCGCTTCTTAAACTATCGTCAAGCTGATTAGTGCCCACATCGACGCCAGTCACGCTCTTTACGCCGCTTTCAAGTAAAATTTGCATAAAGCCACCTGTTGAGCTGCCTATATCAAGTGCGTTTTTGCCAGCTAGGTCAAATTTCATCGCCCCTAAAAAACTTTTTAGCTTAAGCGCGCCTCGCCCAACGTAAATTTCATCAAGCAGCGAAATTTTAGCCTCGATAACTTCGCTTGAAACCTTGGTGCAAATCACGCCGTCTGCTAGTACCTTGCCAGATTTTATAAGCTCGCTCGCCTTGTTTCTACTGATGTTTAAAACGCTTGCGACGTAGTTATCAAACCTCAAGTTTTAGCCTCTCATATTCGCTCTCATCGATCACCAGCACGCCTAGCTCATTTGCTTTTTCTAGCTTACTGCCAGCCTCCTCGCCAGCTAAGACAAAGTCCGTTTTTTTAGAAACTGAACCAGAAACCTTTGCGCCAAAGCTCTCAAGCTCCGCCTTTATCTCATCTCTTGGGCGACTTAGCGTGCCAGTTATCACGACCGTCTTGCCACTTAGCGCATTTGAGATGCTCTGCACCTGCGTCACGCTTGGCTGCACGATCTGGCTTAGAGCTAAAATTTCGTCCCTATTTACCTCGGTAAAGTCGATTAAACTATTTGCCATCTCCACGCCAAAGCCTTCAAGCGAGGTTAGCTCTTCAAAACTAGCATCAAGCCAGCCATGTCCAAAGCTACTTGCGAGCTTTTTAGCCGCCACTTCGCCGATGTGCTCGCAGCCAAGCCCCGTGATGAAGCGCGAAAGCTCCGCACCTTTACTGGCTTCGATAGCATTTAAAAGGTTATTTACCTTTTTCTCTTTAAAACCCTCAAGCGCCATGAGATCATCAAATTTAAGACCGTAGATGTCTTTTATGCAAGAGATCAGCCCCTTGTCAAATAGCAAATTTACGATCGCGTCGCCAAGGCCGTCTATGTTTAGGCATTTTTTCGATGCGTAGTGAATTATTGAGCCAACCACTCTTGCCCTGCAGCTTAAATTTTGACACTTTACAAAGACCCCTTCATCAAGTAGGTGCGAGCCACAAACTGGACAAAATTTTGGCCTATCTATCGCCTCTTCGCTGCCATCTCGCCTATCTTTAAAAACCTTTGTGATCTTTGGTATGACGTCTCCTGAGCGGATGATGCCTATATAGTCGTTTTTCATAACACCAAGGCGCTCTATTTCATCAAAGTTATGAAGCGTGGCGGATTTCACATTTGCGCCATCGATATTTACCTCATCAAGCACACCAACAGGCGTTACTACGCCACTTCTGCCAACTTGAAGCGCGACGTCTTTTAGCCTAGTCACCTTTTCAATAGCTGGAAATTTAAACGCCACCATAAATTTTGGAAATTTAACAGTATAGCCCAGCTCTTCGCAGCGTGTGAGATCGTTTACACGTATCACCATACCATCCATCATCACGCTCTTTGAGTCACGATTCGCTAAAAGCTCGTTGTATGCAGCCTCAAGCTCGTCTTTTGTTAAAATTTTAAAAAAATCATCTCTTTCAAAGCCAAGATCACGCACAAATTTCATTACCTCACTATGATCTTTAAGCCCAAGAGCATGCTCGCCCACGCCCCAAGGTATGAAAAGCAGCTTTCTTTTAGCAGTCACCGCACTATCAAGCTGTCTTAGACTGCCTGCGGCTGCATTTCTAGGGTTTGAAAGTGGCGCCTCGCCATTTTTTGCGCGCTCTGCGTTTAGCAACTCAAAATCCTCTTTTCTTATGACGACTTCGCCTCGAATTTCGATAAGTCCTTTGTAGCTAATGCTCTTTAAAACAGAATTTATCGTCTTTGCATTTTGCGTCACATCCTCGCCAGTAACGCCATCACCCCTAGTTATCGCCCTAACCAAAACGCCGTTTTCATAAAGCAAATTTAAGCTCGCTCCATCAAATTTTGGCTCAGCAACAAAGGTTAAGTTCTCTTTATCACCACGCTTTAGCCACGCATCAAGCTCACCTAGATCAAAAATATCTTCCATACTCCACATTCGTTTGATGTGATTAGCCTTGCTAAAGCCCTCTTTTACGGTGCCGCCCACGCGTTTTGTAGGTGAAAAGATAGAAATTTCGCTTGGATTTGTCTGCTCATAATCAAGCACAGCGTGATATAGCGCGTCATACTCCTCGTCACTTGCAAGTGGCTCATCCTCGTCGTAGTAGGCCTTTACCCACGCATTTAGCGTCTCTACCGCTTTTTCATACTCTTGTTTTGTCATTTTTGCTCCAAATTTACACCGCATTTTATCTTAAACATACTTTATAAATGATCTAAATTTAGCTCTCTCGCGTCACATAAATGGACATTTTTATAGACCTTTGCTATCTCGTCCCTCGCCCTCATCAGCGCAAAGCCAAGTAAATTTTGCCCTCGCCACTTTGTAGGATTTTGCGCATTTTCATCGCTTGCAGCCAAACCTATGCCCCAAATTTTATCAACTGGGCTTGCCTCAACCAAAACTTTACTACCAGTTTGGAGCAGAAAGTCTCGCAAAGGGGCATTTTGGCTAAATTTTAGATAGCTCGCATTTAGTACTACGCCAAATTTGATCTCATCCCAGACCTTAGCGTCAAAGCCTCGCACCTGCCTGCCAAGTGCCTTCATCTGCGCTGGATCTTTAGCGGATAAAATTTCCTCCAAAGCCTCTTTATCACCAAAGCATTCAGCCTTTTTAGCCATCATATATTGCTCAGCGCAAAGGTATCTAGTTTCATCTTGCCAAAAACTAGAGGCGTACCACTGACTAAGGCAACTTGCACTTATGCCTGCACTCTTTTGATGACCCCAAAATAGAATAAATTTATCCGACTTGCCAGCGTTGTAGCGCTTTTTAAGCCACTTCAACCCATATCTAGGCTCGCACTCCCAAAGGTCGATAGCAAAATCATCGTTGATAAAAAGCGTGCTCTCATCAGAGCCTAGACTTTCATCCCAGTATCCACGCCAGGTCGCAGGCTCAGGAAAAAGCTGCTGATATTGACACTGCTTATCTTGGCTCAGTATTTTTAGCCAGTCATTAAATTTAAACTTATAATCCTCGCCAGCGCCCATCCTCCAGCCGATGGAAAATGGATCCATACTTGGAAATTTAATCCAAAGTGGCGGAAGTAAATTTCTCATCTGGCCTCTTTTATCAAAATTTAGCCTCGTCCTACCAAAGCGTGGCTTGGCTCATCGCCTCATGCATATCAAAAAGCTGTTTGTGCTCGGCCACATCGTGCGTCCTAATGATCTGAGCGCCGTTTTCAAAGGCCTTTAGATGCAGGTAAAGTGAGCCTGGTAAGCGCTCTTTGACCTCGCTTTTGTAGTAGTGATTTATGACTGATTTGCGGCTAGCACCAACTAGTAATGGGCAGCCAAATTTTAAAAAATGCTCCAAATGCTTGATAAGCAATAAATTTTGTTCGGCCGTCTTACCAAAGCCAATACCCACATCAAGCACTAGTTTTTTGGTGCCAAGCTCATTTGCTAGGGCTATCTTTTGCTCAAAAAAGTCTGCTATCTCGCCGATTAAGTCATTATATTTTGGCGCAACCTGCATGGTGGCTGGATCGCCTTGCATATGCATCATGCAAAACTCAGCGTCATATCGCGCCGCAAGCGTGGCAAGTGAGGCGTTTGCCGTGATGTCATTTATCATTTTAAAGCCGTGATTTAGAGCAAATTCTAAGCAATACTCATCAAAGCTATCAAGACTAAATTTCGCTTTTTCATGTAAATTTAGCCTATAAATTTCTTCAATGATATCTTTTATGCGCCTAAACTCCTCCTCGCGGCCGCAATACTCGCTCCCTGGCCTTGAGCTAACGCCACCAAGGTCAATGTAGTCAGCACCTGCTCCTATCATACTTTCAATCTTTGCTATGCCATTTTGCGTATTTATGCGGCTTTGCTCGTTAAAACTATCTGTATTTATATTTGCAACGCCCATTATAAGAGGCTTTGTCGGCTTTATAAATTTTGTCTCTAAAAAGGCTGCTAAATTTTTAAGTCCAAAGTCTTGCAACTTCTCTTTTTTAGCTAGCTGCCTAAGCTGCGCATCTGTCGCCATTAACAAGGCTTTACTTAGGCTCTGCTTACCCAAAATCGTATCTTTATGCGTCACAAGCTCAGCTCCAACGCTTAGAGCATCTTGCTTTAGAATATTTGCCGCTGGAGTTTTTATCTCATCTATAAATATAAAATTTATCTCGCTCTTTTTATGCATGAGCTTCGCACCAGCAGGGCTTGGCGAGATGGCTTTACAAATTTCATCAAAGTCACTTTTATTATTTATCTTATAAAATTTCAACGTCGTCCTTTTTGAAATATAGTAAGCAGCAGTGGCGTTAGCACGGCGTGAGACTTGGCGTTTAGATCAGCTAGCTTAATAATTGAGAAAAAATAATCCATCTCATCGCCACTAAATTTATACCCGCTATCAACCGCCTTTGTCACGATAACACTAACAAGCTCTTTTAACTCGTTTTTGCCAAATTTCTGAGCTTGTTCGTCTGCGATCTTTTGATCGATAAAGCTTGTTAGCTCTTTTAGGCTAAGCGATTTTAAATTTAGATCAAGGGTTATTTTTGGCTTTTTGGTGAGATTATTTTCTATGAGCATTCTTGATCTAATCGTTGGTAGAAGTAAATTTTTACTCTGCGTTGCTATTATAAATTTGATATTTCTTGGAGGCTCTTCTATGATCTTTAAAAGTGCATTTTGAGCTTCTGTCCTAAAAGAATTAGCATGTATTACTAAAATTTTTTCATCTTTTTCAGCAATGTATGCTTCTGCGATGACCTCCTTTGCATTTTCTAGCAAAAAATCATCGCTTATAAAAAATCTTAAATTATTTATGCCAAACTCGCTTTCAAGCTTAGCTTTTAAATTTTCAAAATCGCTTGTAACGACGATTTTATTAAGCATTTAGAGTATCACCTTTGCAAAGAGCGCCGCATCGATGCTTTTATCAAAAATTTTGCAAAGACTTATTAGTTTAATGTCTAAATTTTCATCGCTTGAGCTAAGAGTAAAGCTATTTTGTGCCTGCTCGTCAAATAGCCACATATAACTATCCTCATCGCTTTTAGCTAAATTCGCATATTTATCAAGGCTCTTTCCAATATAAAAAAACAAGTATCCGTTTGGGAAAGCAAGACTTAGCATATCTTTTAGAAGCTGCTTTTGCTCATTTGTCTCTATCTCATCAAGTGATGGATAAAGCGATCTTAGGCTAAAAAATGGCAAAAACGGTCTGATACTTTTTGAATGGTTCATCTTTTTTAAAAGATAAATTTCAAACCATCTTCGCTCTTCATCGCTTATAGTTATAAAAGCCCTTCCTTCAAGTAAAAATTTAAGCCTAGATGCGAGCAAAGGCGTCCATTCGACACGCCTTTCCTCCATCCAGCTCATCAAAGGACCTTCGTCCCTAATAGCCTTTAGTGTCCACTGAATAAAATCTTGCATTATTTATCTAGCTTATAGGCATCATGAAGTACGCGAACTGCTAGCTCGCCATATTTTTGATCAACGATCATTGAAATTTTTATCTCGCTTGTTGAGATCATTTGGATATTTATACCCTCTTTTGCAAGCGTTTCAAATGCTAAACATGCTACACCGCTATGGCTCTTCATGCCAACTCCAATCACTGAAACTTTCACGATAGCGTCATCAAATTCTATATGTTTTGCAGCTGAGAGCTTTTGCATAGTCTCTTTTGCTAGCTCAAGCTCATTTTGTGGCACTGTAAAGCCTAAATTTGTAGTTCCGTCATGTCCTACGTTTTGGATTATCATATCTACGTTTATATTTTCATGAGCTAAAGCTGTAAAAATTTCTGCTGCAATGCCAGGCTTATCAACTACGCCCCTTAGTGTTACTCTTGCTTGATTTTTATCTAGTGCTATTCCGCTTACTAAAACTGCTTCCATATTGTCATCTTCCTTTGCTATTAATGTACCTTCGTTGTGATTAAAACTACTTCTTGTAATGAGTTTTACATTTAGTTTTTTTGCTAGCTCGACTGAGCGATTTTGTAGTACCTTTGCGCCAGCAGAAGCGAGCTCAAGCATCTCATCATAGCTTATTTTCTCAAGTTTTTTTGCCTTTTTTTCTATCCTTGGATCAGTCGTATAAACGCCATCAACATCGGTAAAAATTTCGCATAGATCAGCATCAAGCGCCCCTGCTAATGCAACTGCACTAAGGTCACTACCGCCTCTACCAAGGGTTGTGATATTACCTTTTTCATCTATACCTTGAAAGCCAGCCACAACTACGATTTTGCCAGCTTTTAGCTCGGCTTTTAGCCTATCAGTCTCTATCCTTTCGATCCTTGCTTTTGTATGAATATCATCAGTAATAATGCCTGCCATCGCACCTGTCATACCTACACACGCATAGCCTTTTGCATTAAGTGCGATCGTTAAAAGCGCGGTCGTTACTTGCTCTCCAGAGCTTAAAAGCATATCAGTGGCGACGCCATCTGGATGTTTTGAAAAATACTCACTATATTCAACCAATTGATTTGTAACTCCGCTCATCGCAGAAACTACCACAACTACGTCTGCACCGCTATTTTTTGTCTCAATGACTCTATTTGCCACAGCTTCGATGCGTTCAAGTGTTCCTACGCTAGTTCCGCCAAATTTTTGAACGATCAACATCAAAAATATCCTTTCTCTTTAAAATAACTCAAAACCTTTTCATAAATAGGCTTTTTAAAGTGATTTATGCCTTCTAAACTTCTACCAAAATCTACAAATTTATACTCGCTAAACTCTGGATGCTCTGTCTTTAAATTTATGCTGGCACCATTTTTAAGTCTAACCAAAAAATATTTTTGCGTCTGTCCATCAAATGGATAAAATTTCTTTGCCGCGTTTGCTGGAAAGTCGTAGCTTAGCCACTGCGGATACTCATCTAAGATATCGATTTTATCAGTTCCGATCTCTTCTTTAAGCTCCCTTTTTAAAGCCTGCTTTGGACTCTCACCTTCGTCTATTCCGCCTTGAGGAAACTGCCAAATATCATCCATATCCACCCTTTTTGCGACTAAAATTTCACATTTAAATGGATACAAGCTAGACAAAATAACAGCTGCCACATTTGGTCTGTATTTTTTTTGCATGATTTTTCCAAAAATTTTATTTGGGATAATAACTAAAAAGAGTTAAGAGATAGATAAATAAGACTACTTTTTACGCCGTTTGTAGTAAATCACACAGCCACTAAAAAGTAGCACGCCCACTCCAAAAGAAGCCATAAAAAAGATAAATTTTCCAGCCTCTCCGAATGTATATCCAGCGTGCAAATCAAGCATAAATTTATAAATTTCAAAAGATTTTGGCATGGTATTTTTTAAAATTTCTCCACTTGCCGTATCGACTATAAGCCTAACGCCATCACTCTCACTAGCACCTTTTGGCAAGTAAAAGATCATAAATTTTACGCCATCTTTATTGAGAATAAAATTTAAAGCGTCAAACTCATTTCCAAATTTTAAAGTAAAAATTTCATAAGCTTTTTGAAGATTTTCTACCTTTTGCTCATCACTTAGACTAAAGCCATTTTTGCTAGTAAAATTTGGCTTTTTAAATACCTTCTCTTCGCCACAAATTTGATTTATAACCTTAGCAAAGCTCTCATAAGAAAAGTATAGACCGCTAACACAGATAATAAGCAAAATGGCTCCCAAATAAAGCCCTAAAAATCCATGCAAGGAATATAAAAATGTAAATTTCTTTGCCTTTAGATTTAGCTTAAAGGCGCTAATAAATTTGCTTCTAAATCTCCAAAATTGTATAAACGCTCCAGTTATTAAAATCACAAGTAGTGCAAGCGTCGAAATTGCCACTAGCTCACTTGCAAATTTAGATAAATTTTCATTTTTAAATAGAGCTAGTCCTAGATTTTTATGTAAATTTAAAGCTAGCCCTATAAATTTTTCCACACTGTTTTCAGAGACTACCTCGCCCGTATAAGGATCTACAAAGAATGACTTAAACTCGCCACTCTCGCTTGTGCCACTTACCACATAAGCTCTATTTGCCTCGCCTTTTATCTTTATATAACTAAGGTTAAAATTTGGCCAAGTCTTACTAAAGACCTTTAAAATTTCATCTATTTTTAAAGCACTTTTATTAGTTGCTATGTCTATCTCATCTTTGCTAAAAGCCTCAATTATCTCATCGTGATACGAAATAATTGCTCCACTAATTGAGATTATCAAAAGTGGCAAAGCAAATATAAGAGCTAAAATTAAGTGAAATTTCCGCCAAATTTTAAACATTTTAAAACTTCAAATTAAAGCCAAGCTCGATCTTTTGCCCATCAGCTATTAAGATATCATATCTGTTTGATCTTGTCGTAAAAAACTCGTTAAAGAGATTATAAACGCTTAGGTTTAGGCTGAAATTTTTAGTTACATTGTAGTTTATGCCAAGATCTGCGATAACGTAAGCTCTCATATCATTAGCATAGTTAAAAGAGTTTTTAGTTCTACCATAGTAATTTATCTGTGACCAGAAATTTAGCCATCTATTTAGCTCGTAGTTCGCTCCAAATTTAAATGTATGAAGCGGATAGTTGTTTAAGGTTTTACCAGCTTCTGGTCCATCTTTTTGTTTTGATTTTGTATAAACATAGCTTTGATTTAGTCTAAGAGCATTTGTCACCTGCCACTCATTTGTTAGCTCAACTCCGTAAATTTCAGCCTTGCCGATATTTATACTCTCCCAAATACCATTTGGATAAATTTTACCTTTATGCATACAAACGCTGCCTCTTGAGCAGATAGGGTTATAGCTTAACATATCTTTAAAACTTGTGTAAAAGCCAGTTAAAGACGTTTCAAAACCTTCATTATTATTATAAACGCCACCAAATTCATAACTTACGCTTGTCTCTGGCTTAAGGCTGCTTCTACCAAGCTGTGCTCCGCGTCCTCCAGCAAATGGCAACGCAAGATCTTGTGTGCGTTGCTTGATATCAGGTGTCGCATAACCTGTGCTAACTCCACCCTTTAAGGCGAAAAAGTCGTTTAAGCTATAGATGCCATAAATTCTTGGTGAAACGTGCGAGCCATAGTGTTCATCGTAGTTATAACGAATACCAGTACTTAAGATAAAATCTTTTGTAAGATGATAATCATCTTCGCCGTAAAGTGAAACATCATACCTTTTTACATTTGCCGCATCTGCTGTGGTAGCCTTTTCGTCAAGCTTTTCTTTTTTAGCGTTTAGTCCTAATGTAAAAGCATTATTATCAGTAAAATATGAGCCTTTTGTATCAAAATTTAGAGTCTTTAACGTCAAATTTTGTTGAGCTGTCTCTTTTATCTTGCCATAAGATAAATAGCTTTGAAGCAAGATATTATCAATCCTTGCTTCGTGACTTAAATTTATCATATCTCCCTCTATTCTCTCGCTAGCAACCGAGTTAGTACCAGTTGATAGTGTTTTGCCTTTAGTTCTTTTATATTTCACATCGCTTCTTGCAAGCTCAAGTATAAGATCATTATTTTCATTTGGCTTAAAAAATAGTTTTGCACCAAAATTTCTATCCTTTTGCTCTCTATTTGCATAAGAAATTTTATCTTCTGATTTATTTAAATTTTTACCATAAACAGAAATACTTAAAACATCATCTATTAGCCCAGAGTGCAAATAAAGGCTATTGTAAAGCTCGCCACTTATATTTTTATTTCTTGCAAATTTATAGCTTGAGCCAAGATTTGCACCAAATTCATTACTAAACTCATCTGTAATGATATTTATAACTCCGCCTAGTGCATCGCTTCCATAAAGCGAGCTCATAGGTCCACGTATCACTTCAATACGGCTTATCGCACTTGCTGGTGGGACGAAACTATATGAGCCTCCAACACTTCTAAGTCCTTTATAGGCGTTATCGCCTGGTACTGGCATGCCATTTACTAAAATTTTAGTAAATCTTGGAGAGAATCCACGTATAGAAATTCCTCGTCTATTTGCCGCTGCGGGACTTGTCCCAAAAAGACTTGGGATATCTTTGGTCATGCTCTCGATATCTTTGTGATTTTTCTTTTCTAATGCCTCTTTGGTTATAATACTAAGCGTTGCTGGTGCGTCTTTGATATTTTGCTCAAATCCTGTCGCACTCACTACTTTAACTTCTGGTAGAACTTTATCTTCATTTGCAAAAAGCGGTAAATTTATAAAAATTGCCGCACAAATAGAAAATTTTAATGCACTTTTCACAAAAACTCCTTATAAAAATTTAATGCACATTTTACTAAAATTAAATAATCGTTATCAATATCATACGTAACGCTAAAAGGATTAAATTTAACGCTTGAGGGATAAAATGATAAATTTAGACAAAAAATATGGAACGAGCAAGATATCTCAAAAGGAAAAACAAGTAAGCGTGGAGTTTTTCAAGCAAAGTAGTGGCATCAGCTATCTAAAAAGTGAAATTTTATGTAATGGTAGGATAAAAAGAGATCGTCACAAGTCTAAAAAATATCTATTTTTAATGTTTAATGAGGATAAAAACGATCTTTGCTTTAAACTTGATAAAAAAGAGTATATCTTAAACAAAGATGAATTTTGCATTGGGCTTGTTAATGACGATTTTAAAGGTGTCTTTGAGTATCAAAATAAATTTTATAAGACTAAAACACTACTTTTTGACGAAAGCTATGCAAATAAGCTTGAGATATTTGCTGGACTTAGATTTGATGATAAATTTGAGCTATTAAAATACAAAAAAGATTTAGCTCAAATTTGCGTTTTAAATGAGCTTGAGACGACAAATTTATATGAAGGCGCGATGAGGGAAATCTTTACCGAGTCAAAAATTTTAGAGCTTATTTATAAAAGTAAAATACAAAAAGAGAGCGAAATTTCACTTAGCAGCGATGAAGAAAAAACTCTTTTAAAGGCTAAAATGATCTTGCTAAGTCGTATGCAAAATCCTCCAAGCATCAAAGAGCTAGCTCATCTTTGTGGCACAAATGACTTTTGGCTAAAGAAAAATTTTAAGCTATTTTTCAAAGATACGATCTATCAGCTCTTAGCAAAAGAGCGTCTAAAGCTAGCTTTTACTCTTTTAGAGCAAAATGATATCAGCATAAAAGAAGCCGCAAATATCGTAGGCTACGCAAATACTGCACATTTTGCAAAAATTTTTAAGATAAATTTTGGCTTTTTGCCAAGCAAACTCTTAAAGACCAAAAGCTACTTTTAAACTGCTATAAATACCAAATTTCTTATAATCGCCAAAATTTTAAAAAGAGAGAAATTTGCAAGTTTATATCCACGTGCCATTTTGTGAAAGCAAATGTCCTTACTGTGCTTTTGGCTCAAGCGATGACGAATTTAACAAGGTCAGCGCCTATTTTAAGGCACTTTGCCTTGATCTAAATTTTCAGCTAAAAAGCCAAAATGTAAAAGAAATTTCTACTATCTTTTTTGGTGGCGGCACACCAAGTGCGGTAAATGCTAAATTTTATGATGAAATTTTTAGCATTTTAGCGCCTCTTTGCACTCCAACAACTGAGATCACACTTGAAGCAAACCCAAACTCAGCAAGCCTTGCTTGGCTAAAGCATGTAAAAAATTTAGGTGCAAATCGCATAAGCTTTGGTGCTCAAAGTTTTTTTGAAGATAAGCTTAAATTTCTTGGTCGCATTCACAGTAGGGAGCAAATTTTTAAAGCTGTAGAAAATGCTGGAAAAGCTGACTTTAACAACATAAATTTAGACCTCATTTACGACACTAAATTTGATACCAAAAAACGTCTTTTAGCTGAAGTGGCAAATTTAAAAGATCTTAATATCACTCACCTTAGCGCATACTCGCTCACACTTGAAGAAAACACCCCATTTGCTGGCAAAAAAAGCTACAAAAAGGATAGCGACAGCCTAGCTAAATTTATGATAGAACAAATTGGGCTTGCTGGCTTTAAACAGTATGAAATTTCAAATTTTGGTCAAATTTGCAAGCACAATCTTGGCTACTGGCAAGGCAAAAACTACCTTGGCGTGGGAGCTTTTAGCGTGGGCTTTGTGGATGGCACCAGATACTACGTCAAGAATAACATAGATGCCTACATCACGCAGCCAACGCATAGAGAAAAAGAAATTTTAAGCCAAAGTGAGTTAGTAAGAGAGCATATATTTTTAGGGCTTAGAAGCATAGTCGGAGTAGATGCTACTCGCTTAAATAAGTCACAACTAAACAGAGCAAATTTGCTTGTGGAAAATAAAAAACTTGATCTTAAAAACGGTAAATTTTATAATCCAAATTTCTTATTAAGCGACGAAATTGCACTCTTTATCGAAGGGTGAATTTATAAAATTTTGAGCAAAGTCAAGATAAAATACAAAGCTTAAATAAAATTTAATAGAGGCAAAAATGTTTGGAATGAGTTTTTCTGAAATCTTAGTTATCGCCATTATTGCAGTGTTAGTTTTAGGTCCTGACAAGCTGCCAAGCGCGATGGTTCAGATTGCAAAATTTCTAAAAATGTTTAAAAAAGGCATAAATGACGCAAAATCAACATTTGATCAAGAAATGAAGATAGCTGAGCTAAAAGAAGATGCCCAAAAATATAAAGAAAGCATAACTAAAAGTACGCAAAGTGTGCGCAAAAAGCTTACTTTTGAAGAGCTTGACGAGATCAAGAAAAGCGCAAGCGACGTCACTGAAAGTATACAAAACGTCGTAAGCGACACGAAAAAAACGGTAGAAAATATACAAAATCCAACAAATTTAGTTAAAGATGCGATCTTAAACGATAAAAAAGAGGCGTAATGTTTGAAGAGCTAAGACCCCATTTAATCGAACTTAGAAAGAGACTTTTTATAAGCATAGTAAGCGTTTTTATCTGTTTTGGCATCTGCTTTACGTTTTGGAATCCATTGCTTGCATGGATGAGCGAACCGCTAAAACAAGTCTTGCCAGCTGGCTCAAATATCATATTCACTCAAATTCAAGAGCCATTTTTTACAGCGATGAAGGTTGCATTTTTTGCTGGTGTCGTGATCGCGCTACCTATCATTTTTTGGCAGTTTTGGCTATTTGTCGCTCCTGGACTTTATGATAATGAAAAAAAATATGTGATCCCATTTGTCATCTCAGCTTCATTTATGTTTGCGTGTGGAGCGGCATTTTGTTATTACGTGGTGATTCCACTTGGCTTTGCATTTTTGGTAAATTTTGGTGGCCAGCTCTTTACGGCACTACCAAGCATTGGCGAGTATGTTGGCTTTTTTGCAAAACTACTAATTGGCTTTGGAATTTCATTTGAGCTACCAGTCATTACATTTTTTTTAGCAAAGATCGGACTTGTCGATGATAAAATGCTAAAAGATTACTTCAGATACGCTGTTGTTATTATCTTTATCTTTGCAGCCATCGTTACACCACCTGATGTGATAAGCCAAGTCTTAATGGCACTGCCACTTATCGGACTTTATGGAATTTCAATAATCGTCGCTAAAAGAGCTAACAAGAGCGACGATGAAGACGAAAAAGAAGAACAAGACAGCGACGTAGCAAGCGATGAGTAATATAAACGACGTCTCAAGTTATGATTATTTTTTGCCGGAAGAGCTCATCGCAAAAGAGCCAGTTTTGCCAAAAGAAGAGGCAAGATTGCTTGTCTATTTTAAAAATACAAAAGAGATAAAACACTACAAATTTAAAGATCTAGCCAACCTCATCCCAGAGGACGCAGCGGTCATTTTTAATAACACAAAAGTTATCAAAGCTCGTATTTTAGGACAAAAAGAAAGCGGAGGGGCTTGCGAAGTAATGCTAAATCAGCCCATAGGCGAAAATAAATTTAGCGTCTATATAAGAGGCAAAGTAAGCACTGGTAGCGTTTTAAATTTTCCTGATAATCTAAAAGTAAATGTGCTTGAGCTAAATGACGATGGCACAAGGGTGGTAAATTTCACCAAAAATGGTGTTATTTTAGATACGGCGCGTCTTTTTAGTGAGTTAGAAAAGATCGGTCACGTTCCACTTCCTCCGTATATAAAAAGAGCCGATACAAAGGATGATGAGAGCTGGTACCAGAGCATATTTGCCAAAAACATTGGCGCGGTAGCTGCCCCTACTGCAAGCTTACACTTTAGCAAACAGATGCTAGAGCAAATAAGTGCAAAACACAAGGTTGCCTATATCACGCTTCACGTAGGTGCCGGGACCTTTAAAGGTGTTGAGTGTCAAAATATAAATGATCATAAAATGCACTCCGAGTTTTATGAGCTAAGCGAGCAAGCACGCGAGATCATCAGCTCAGATAGGCCTATCCTTGGCGTTGGTACGACAGTTACTCGCTGCGTTGAAGAATTTGCAAGAAGTAAGCAAGCAAGCGGCTTTTGCAAGTTATTTTTAAACCTAAATAATAAGCCTATCAGGCAAAACTACCTTCTTACAAATTTTCATCTACCAAAATCAACTCTAATAATGCTAGTTACCAGCTTTATAGGGCTTGAAGAGACGATGAGGATTTATAAAACGGCAGTTGATGAAAAGTATAGATTTTACTCATACGGCGACGGGATGTTGATAATATGAAAGATAAGCCTATCGATATCATAAACAGAATGGAAATTTTTCTTAGCGCCATATACCAAGATGCGCAAGATACTAAGAATTCCATCATTTTTAGCTACGACCCAAGTTATCCAAGGTTTTTAAAATTTGATGCTACAAATCTCATAAAAACACTTGAAAATATTTGCAAATTTTTTCTTTACTCTACCGAATATGCAGATATTTACATTCTCTTTCAACTTAAAAATTATAGTCCCAAATCTGTACATTTTGATATTAAGATAAAATCTAGCCATAGCGTAATGAGGCCAAGCCACTACTATCTCAGCAAGATAAACAACTATCTAAAAAAAGCAAATGAATCTATGATCTCTCACAATGATGGAGAATTTTTAATATCTTTTAGTGCGGTACTAACAGGCGATAGAGCCATCCAAAGACAAATAAATATCAAAAATCAAACAAATACAAATATCTTGATCGCTTGCGATGACGATGCTTTGTTTGACACCATTAGTGCTCAGATAAATTTTTTAGGTCTAAAAGTTATCGGCAAAAACGACCTTAGCAATCTAATGAGACATATAAAAGATTCTATTTTTACCCCATTTGTTATTTTTATCGATAGTAAAATTTTAAAAAATGAAGCGATGCTAGAAGATATACTTGAGTTTAAAAATATTAAAAATTTTCGTATTGTAGCCATTTGTAAAAGCGATGAGTCGGCCAATGATCTGCCAAATCATATCACAGTATTAAAGCAGCCTTTTAGCACAGATAGCTTTCAGCTAGCTTTTAAAAATTCTCTTGAGAAATAGACCAATTTTTACCTTATGATTTTAATTTATCCTAAGATATCTTTTTAAAATAATAGTGGCTGAAATGCTATCTAGCCTACCATCTCGCCTTGTATTGGTATAAATTTCACTAGCTTCGCTACTGCTAAAGGCCTCATCTTGATAGACAATATTTGCCTTTACATCAAGAAGTGAGACAAAATGCTCGATGCGTCTTCTCATCTCATCTTCGCTACTACCGCCGATTGGCACACCCACTACTAGCGTATCTGGGGCATATTCATTTACCTTTTGGCTCACATCTTTTGCGGCTTGATTTCTATTTTTTCTAAGCACTGGCTCAAGCGGAGTCACGATCTCGCCAAAACCAAAGGCAAGTCCTATTCGCTTTAGCCCAACATCAATAGCCATAAATTTCTCTCTCATAGCACGCTCTTTACTCTTAGATTTGAAATTTCAACTAGCCCTTCAAGCTCGTACTCATAGATGATATCGCCAAATTTTGCTAAAACTTCATCAAGACTTACGCCATTTTTACAAAATTTTAAGATCTCATCACTAGTTTTTTCTTGCTCTTTAATCTCGCCAAAAAGTGAAGCAAATTTATGATAGTCATCAATAAGCTCGGCTTTTTTATTTGCAAGCAAAAAATTTGTCCCATCGCTTTCGCCCATGCGCTGTGGCAGTACATACACTGGAATTTTAAGCTCATTTGCAAGCCTCGCACTTTGCATAGAGCCACTTTTAAGATCAGCTTGCGCGACAACTAGAGCTTCACAAAGCCCCACAACTATGCGGTTTCGCTCCAAAAATCTATAAGCAAGTGGCGGCTCACCTTCATCATACTCACTAAGTGCCAAGGCTTTGGTGTAAATTTCATTTATCGCCACTTTATTTTGGCTTGGATAGATGGTGTCAAGTCCGCTTGCAAAAATGCCAATTGTTCGTGGCATAGCAGCTTTATGAGCTGCGATATCAACGCCGATTGCTCCACCACTTACCACACAGACGTTTGCACTTTTTAGTGCTGCGCAAAGTGCTGTGACGCACTCTTTTGTATAAACACTTGCCTTTCTTGAGCCAACAACTGCGATCTTTGGTAAGGATAAAATCGAAGTATCTCCGATAAAATTTAGCTGTTTTGGTGGATTTTTTAGTCTATTTAACGGCTCTGGAATAAAGTCAAGTCTCATAAAATATCTTTTAAATAAACCACATCAACATCTTTTAAAAGATTATTTTTACTCTCTTTTATAACCGAGATCGTATTTTTCTTTGGATGTCCAATGGCGATCGCATAGCCTCTTTTTTTAGCCAAATTTACAGCAGCCACAAGCTCACGCCTAACAGCACTAGCCGATGGATCGTCGTCTAAAAATATATCTCTTGAAATGTATGGCTGATTATGTTTTTTTGCAGCTCTTGCTACTGCGGTTTGAGCGATAGTTTTACTATCAACAAAGACAAAGCCCTGCTCTATCAGCGCCCTATAAGCCTTATCCATAGCGTCAAAATCGCTTGTAAAGCGCGATCCTGTATGGTTGTTTGTATATTTTGCACGTGGGAAGTCTTTGCGTATCTTTTTTATCTTTTCGTGCATGCTCTCAAAGCTCTCATTGATCGTGAGAGTGCCTATCTCTGGGCTATCAAAGTGTTTTGCTTGCATCGGAAGATGTATCATATAAAACTCAAATGTTCTTGCGATATTTGGCGTATCTGGATGAGTCTTTGTCGCTGGAAAAATAGACGGCGTGATTTTTAGGCCAAGCGATTTTATCATACTCGCATGTTCAAATGTCGCCACATCGTCTATTATGATGACGAGCTTTGCACGTCCTTTTATGCTAGCGCTTGGCGTAAAAGGTACCGCTTCAAAGCTATCTTTTTGTATATTTTTTTCTTCGTATTTTGTTTTTTCTATCTTTTTGGTAGTTAAATTTTCAGTTTTTTTAGCTGGCTCGACTTTTATGTTCTCGCTTTTAATTTTCTCTTTTTTTTCTATTTCAGTACTTTTATTTTGATCGACTTTTGCTTCAAAATTTTGAGGTTTTAACTCAGTTTTTTGTTCGACTTTTGAGCTATAAAATGGCTCTATCTTTTGTTCATTTTCTATTACACTAGGCTCTGTATTTTTATAACTTGCAAGTAAATTTTTAGTATCGTTTTGCTCTTTTTTTATCTCTTCTTTTTTGGCTTCACTCTTTACTTCAGCTATCTTTTTTTGCTCTTTTGGCTCAACTTTTGAATTTAAAGCAAGCTCACTTTTATGCTTAGGATCGGTAAAAATTTTACTTAAATTTTCATCTTCATCAAATTTTAGAGGGTATTTTCTCTTTTCGTATTCTTGTTTTTTCTCTTTACTGGCAACCTTTGGCTCAGCTTTTTTAGAAATTTGCTTCTCTATCTTTGGCTCATTTGCTTTGCTTATCTGTTCTGCACCATTATTTTTTATACTAAGGGCTACGCTAAGTGCTATTATCAAAATAGCTGCGATAATGCCGATACCAAGATAGGTTTTATTGTGAGAGCGACCTGCACTATTTTTTGTGGGTCGCTTCTTTGTAGTCTTTTTTTCGCTCAAGGCTTAGTTTTTATTTTGATCTATAAGTTTGCCGTTAGTTATCCAAGGCATCATTGCGCGAAGTTTTTTGCCAGTTTGATTTAGCAAACTTCTCTCAGCTATACCGCGTTCAGCGTTCATTCTAACATATCCTGCTTTTCTCTCTAGGATGAAGTCTTTTGCAAATTTACCGTTTTGAATCTCTTTTAAAACTTCTTTCATAGCTTTTCTGCTCTCTTCGCCAACTACCCTTACGCCGCTTACGTAATCACCGTATTCAGCGGTATTTGAGATAGAGTAACGCATATCGGCCATGCCACCTTGATACATCAAATCAACAATTAATTTTAACTCGTGCAAGCACTCAAAATACGCCATCTCAGGCTCATAGCCAGCCTCTACAAGCGTATCAAAGCCAGCATTTACTAATGCACATAAACCACCACAAAGTACTGCTTGTTCACCAAACAAATCTGTTTCAGTTTCATCTTTAAATGTTGTCTCAATGATGCCAGTTCTACCGCCACCTATACCGCAAGCATAGCTTAGAGCGATCTCTTTTGCCTTTCCACTTGCATTTTGCTCAACAGCGATAAGATCAGGTATGCCACCACCTCTTACAAATTCGCTTCTAACTGTGTGTCCTGGAGCTTTTGGAGCGATCATGATGACATCTATATTTGCTGGAGCTTTGATTTGACCAAAATGAACATTAAAACCATGTCCAAATGCGATAGCAGCATGATCTTTTAAATTTGGCTCGATCTCATTTTTATAAATTTCTGCTTGAAGCTCATCTGGAGTTAAAATCATAACCACATCAGCGCCTTTTGTAGCTTCGCTTACGGTTTTTACTTCAAAGCCTTTTGCCTCAGCTTTTGCCCAGCTTTTGCCACCTTTTGAAAGGCCAATCACAACGCTTACACCGTTATCTCTTAAATTTTCAGCATGTGCATGACCTTGTGAGCCAAAGCCGATGATTGCTACTTTTTTACTTTGAATAAGGCTTAAATCGCAGTCTTTATCATAATAAACATTTATAGCCATTGTTACTCCTATTATTAAAATTTGGCAAAATTATAACTTTAGCCAGCAAAAATTCGGCTGAAATATATGGAAACTCTTTTTAAGTTTTATGATAATTTATTTTGATAAAATACGCTGAAATTTCAAAAAAAGAGATAACTCAATGAATGAATCAGTTTTTAAAAAAATCAAAGCACTTCCACCATTAGATGACACAGTTATACAAATTCAGCGCTTACATGCGGACGAAAATAGCTCAATAAGCGATCTTACAAAAGTGGTCGAAAAGGATCCGATGCTAACAGCAAATATCTTGCGTTCAGCAAACTCTCCACTTTATGGGTTTTCTCAAGAGATCACAACCATCGCAAGAGCTATTTCTCTTTTTGGTATGGCTACTATTCGAGGTTTTGCACTTTCAAGTACGATTAAAAAGAGCTTTTCTATAAATTTAGAGCCTTATGGCATTACTACACAAGATTTTTTAAATATCTCGATAATACAAAATGCACTGATGTACAATTGGCATTCTAAAGTTAATCCTAAAAGTCTAGAAATTCTCTCTCCAGCTTCATTTATGCTTGAGATTGGCAAGATAGTTCTCGCTCATGAATTAGCTGAAAATAAGCAAGACATCGAATTTAGAGAAAAACTTAAAAATATATCTAGCCCAATCGATCTTGCCCTATTTGAAACAGAAATTTTAGATATGTCAAATGAAGAAGTTACAGCTAAAATTTTTGAACAATGGAACCTTGAGACAGAGCTTAGCAGCTCAATACTCTATTCAAATAATCCAGAAGAGGCACCAGATCATATAAAAGACTATGCAAAAGCCCTAAAAGTGATAAAAACGGCTGTAAATATCTTTAATCAACTTGATGATATAAGCATACAAAATACTCTACCTCTTCTTGACGAATACGGCTTTGGACATGATACGTTTTTAATGGCTGTCGCTAAAGTCAAAGATAATTTGTGAAAGAATTTCTAACCTCACTACTAGTTGGCATCAAGGAAAAAGAAGTTTCAAACGAAGATAAAGAGATTTTACGAAATCTCTTAAATCTTGGTGCCGTAAGCTCCTATAAAGATAAATTTTATCTAAATAACGGCTACGTCTGTGGCAAGCTAGACATCAGCCAAAACGCAACTGGCTTTATCATGCCATTTGACAAGCGCTTCAAGCAAGACATCATCGTAGAAAATAAAAATTTAAACAACTCTCACCTTGGCGACATTGTGTTAGCAAAGCTTTTGCCACTTAAGAAAAAACGCCAAAGTGCTAAAATAGTAATGAGCCTAAAGCTTGCAAATGAGACAAGTGTGGTCTATACAAAACGCTTTGGAGCGGCCATTTTAGGTGTAAATTTAAAAACTGGACTAAGCACGACCTTAAAAGCGACGCAAAAAAGCCTAAAGATGCTCGCACTTGGGACGCTACTTAAGGTAAACAACCTAAATAACGAAATAGTCGAGGTTTTAGGAAATTTAGAAGATCCACTAAGCGATGAGAAAATTTCGCTTGCCATTTATAATAAAAACGATAAATTTAGCGAGGCTTGTGAGCTTGAGGCAAAGGCTTTTGGCGACGAAGTCGATGCTAGCATGTATCCAAACAGGGTTGATCTAAGAAATTTAGAGTTTTGTACGATCGATCCAGTCGATGCTAAAGACTTTGACGATGCCATATATTTCGATGAGAAAAAGCGAGAAATTTACGTCGCAATCGCTGATGTGAGCGAGTATGTGACCGCATATAGCGCCATTGATAGTGAAGCTAAAAAAAGAGGCTTTTCTATATACTTTCCGCACATCTCAGTGCCGATGTTGCCGCGCGCGCTTAGTGAAAATATTTGCTCGCTAAAGCCAAATGTACCGCGCCTTGCATTTTGTTTTAAAATTTCACTTGATGCGAATAATGAGGTAAAAAAAGAGGAGCTTTTTGAGACGATCATCCTTTCAAAAAGGCGCTTTAACTACGACGAGATCGATGAAATTTTAGAAGGCAAAAGAGAGTGTGAAATTTCATGGATCAAGCCACTTTTTAAACTCACCACAAAGCTTCGCAAAAAAAGGCTTTTGCACGCATTTGACTTTAGGACAAAAGAGCTTAGAATGAGCCTTGATGAAGAGGGTCAAATTTTACAAACTAGGTTTGAGAGTGACTCCGACTCCCATAGACTTGTTGAGGACTGCATGCTTTTAGCAAACAAAGCTGCTGCAAAGCTCATCACAAAGGGCGTTTTTAGAAACCACGCTTCGCCTGATTTTAAAAAGATAGACACATTGCTTGAAGACTTGCAACTTCTGGGACTTGACTTTACCTATGAGAGCGACCTTGCAAATTTGATAAGAAAGATACAGCTAAAAGCCGATGAACTTGGCAACCGCGAAGAGATAGATAAGCTCATCATCAAGTCTCAAAAAAAAGCTGAGTACTCAAGTGAAAATTTAGGCCACTTTGGGCTTGGATTTGACAGATATACGCACTTTACAAGTCCTATTAGACGCTATTCCGACCTTATTTTACATAGGCTTTTAAAGGCTAAAATTTCAAAAGATGACAAGCTTTACAACTTTTTGCTTTTAAACATCCAAAGCACCTGCGCAAATTTAAGCGAGCTTGAAAGAGAGGCCGACAAGGTAGCCTACGACTTTATGGATAGAAAATTTGCACGCTGGGCAGCCGCAAACATCGGCAAAGAGGTGCGCTGCTATGTGAGCGAAAACCAAAATGTCTTAGTTGCTAAGCTTGATGATTATTTTGTCGGAGCTAGGATTTTTATAACAGGATACAGCGCAAATTTACTTCAAAAGCTTGTCGTAAAGATCACAGAGGCCGACATCGCAAGTGCTAAAATTTTTGCAAAAGTGGTAAGAAAGATCGATGTATAGAAAAGATTTGGAGCTAAATTTAGCAAATGCAAATTTAAGCAACTACTTCTTGCTTTTTGGAGCAGATGAGTTTCAGATCGAACTTTTTGGTAAGGAAATTTTGAGCTTTTACTCAAGCGAAGATGCAAATTTATTAAGCCTTTATTTTGACGAGTACAACTACGCGCAAGCAAACTCTCACCTAGGCGAGCAGTCACTTTTTGGCGGCAAAAATATCCTCTATGTAAAAAGCGACAAAAAGATCCCAGCAAAAGAGCTAAAGGAGCTCATCTTGCTTTGCTCAAAAAGTCAAGACAACTACTTTTTGTTTGAGCTTTATGAGGCCGATATGAAACTAGTTTTTGATACACAAAAGGCTTTTGGGACAAATTTTGCGAGATTTTTTAAGCCATCAACTCCAGATGAAGCGATAAATTTACTAGCCAAAAACTCAGCCAAAATAGGCCTAAACATAACTAAAAATGCACTTTATGAGCTTTATTTTACGCATAATGAAAATTTATACCTTGCAGCAAGTGAGCTAACAAAGTTAAAGAACCTAAACACACACATCGAACAAGATGATGTAAAAAGGCTGGTTTTTGGACTTGGTGGGATAAATTTTGATGACTTTTTCAATAAATTTATGGCTCTAAAAGATATAAAAAACGACTTTTTTACCTATCTAGAAGATCCAAATTTTAATGAAATTTTACTTCTAAACTCGCTTTACAAAGCATTTTTTAGGCTATTTAAAATTTACTCTTATATAAAGATAAATGGTCGCTTAAATTTAGATGAGGCGATTGGTTATCAACCGCCTGTAAATGTTGCAAATTTATTAAAAACAAATAGCTTAAAACTAAATTTAAACGCCTACTTAGAGATATTTAAAACGCTAAATTTAGCCGAGCTAGAGCTAAAAACAAACACAAAAATGGATAAAGAAATTTTTGTATTATCAACTATTTTAAATTTACAATATCTCATATCAACAGCAAATATTAAGTAACTTTAAGCTAAAATCCACCCTTGCTTAAAGCAAAATCCTTGCTCACAAAGTGAGCTAAATATCCATAAGGAGAAGAAATGAAACATTACGAGCTTTTATTTATTCTTAAGCCGACATTAACGGAAGAGGAAGTTAAAGCTAAAGTTGACTTCGTAAAAGAAGTTATAACAAAAAATGGTGGCGAGATCGCTACTGTCGTTGAGATGGGTACTAGAAAACTAGCTTATACCATCAAAAAATACGAGCGTGGAACATACTTTGTTATCTATTACAAAGCACTACCAGCGCTTCTTGCAGAACTTACAAGAAATGTAAGGATCACTGAAGATATAATAAGATTTTTAAGCGTTAAATATGAAAATAAACGCGAAATCGCAGCTTGGGAAAGACTTTGCAAAGGTATCAAACAAACTATAAAAAAAGAGCCTCGTGAGCCAAGAGCACCGCGTGAGCCAAGAGTTGAAAAAGTAGACGAGCAAACTTTTACAGAAGAATAATCAAGGATAAAAAATGTTCAATAAAGTAGTACTAGTTGGGAATTTAACAAGAGATATCGAGCTAAGATACACTACTAGTGGATCTGCTATAGGAAATTCCGGTATTGCTGTTACTAGAAAATTTAATACTAACGGCGAAAAACGTGAAGAGACATGCTTTATTGACATATCATTCTTTGGCAAATCAGCTGAGATAGCAAATCAATATTTAAGCAAAGGCTCCAAACTTCTGGTTGAAGGAAGATTAAAATTTGATCAATGGACCGACAACAATGGACAAAACCGTTCAAAGCACTCAATCGTAGTTGAAAATATGGAGATGCTTGGCGGAAATAGCGGAGCTAATGGACAAAGTCAAGGTGGATTTAATCAAAATAGTTCATACTCGCAACAACGAAATAATGGTTCAAATAATAGCTATGGTAATGGTGGATATCAAAATTCAGCACCACAAAGACAGCAAATGCAACCACAAAATAAAAAAGTTCAAGAAGAGTACTATGAGGAGAAAATCCCTGATATAAACATTGACGCCGATAATTTTGATGGCGACAACGAAATACCGTTTTAATTTAAAGGATAGAAAATGGCAGAAAAAAGAAAATATTCACGTAAATATTGCAAATTTACAGAAGCAAAAATTGATTTTATAGATTATAAAGATACTTCTCTTTTAAAGTATTGTTTATCAGAGAGATTTAAAATAATGCCAAGGCGTTTAACTGGCACATCAAAAAGACATCAAGAAATGGTAGAAAAAGCGATCAAAAGAGCTCGTCATGCAGCTATTATACCTTACATAGTAGATCGCAAAGATGTAGTTTCAAATCCTTTTGATGGACTATAATTATTTAATTTACTAAACCCCTATTAATGGGGTTTAATCCTAATCTTAAATATCCTAGATTTATGTTCTTATAGATTTTTATTTATTGACTGCAGTTTAAAGTATTTTCAAGTACTATCTTATAATTTTGGTTTAACTTGCACGAGGCAATTAGAATTTATTTAGGTAGATATCTCAAATATATGCTGTCTTTAAATAACTCTATAGCATCAATTTATTAGTTCAAAATAACTTATTTAGCCATATGTATAATCAATATCGTTGATCCATATTATTCGCAATTTTTACCACGAATCACGCATCATCTATCGTATAGCAATAGCTGCTCACATGAGGCTAAAGGACAAGATACTTAAATGTAAATAAATTTTATTAAATAAATTCAATATTCATCCATTTGGTGTCTGCATATCTTGCAAGTGGGCTTTATAATATGTTTTATTTTGAAAACTTATTGATGCCAAACCAACCTAACCATGCAACAATGTTAACTAAAAACAAATTTTAAACATCCTTTTCTTGACATGTAATAATGTTTTTTGTATAATCTCAATTCTTTTCTAAGCAAATGTCTTGCTAGCTCAGTCGGTAGAGCATCTCACTTTTAATGAGGGGGCCGTTGGTTCGAATCCAACGCAGGAC